>NZ_LYSP01000023.1:0-95595 GCF_001728945.1 Pseudomonas sp. ENNP23 | reverse complement strand
TGAAAAAAGACGTCCTCGGACGTCTTTTTTGTGGGCGGGGAGGGGAGGTGTGGTCAGGCTTGCGCTTGGGCCGCGCGCCTTGAGGCCGTCTCTCGGGCTACGGCCTTCCAGGTCTTCTGCTCCGGCTCCAGCTCGGGATAGGCCTTCACGGCGGGGTTGATGAGGTCCATGACGATCATGCCCATGGCTTTGCCGGTGATCCGGGTCAGGTCGTCCTGCTGTGCCTCCGTGAGGTGGGGCAGCGCCTCGCGGAGCAGGTCATTCAGCGCCGCCAGCGCATCGATCCCGCCGTCCCGTATGGCCTTTGCGGCGTCCAACGTCAGTGTCATGGGCTATCTCCATCCTGGGAATTGGGAGCGGCAGTATGGCAAAAGCTAGTCGAGGGCCCAAAGAAAAAGCGGGATCAGTGCAAGCGCAGTAGCGGCACTTTAATGCGCTCTGCGCAGATTGGCTGACGTTGCTAAGGCTCTATCGCCAAGTAGGGCCAACGCTCTTGGTAGCTGTTCGCTTTTTGCAGAAAGAGGTCGGGTTGGGGGTTCAAGGGGTTGATTCGCAGTATTCCGCGATCCAGGTCATCCAGCCCATGCGTGCAGTACAGGTCCCCCGTGCTGATGTTTATCCCGACGCACGTTGCTTTTATGAGGTACCTATCGATCCCATCTGTCACCGTCTGTAGGGGTGGGTAGATGACGCCGAACCTGCTTTCGTACCAAAGGTGAACTCGGGCCTGATTGCGAACCTCTATGTTGGCCTTCAGCGAGGAGCACACTCGGCGAACATGTTGGATGACTCGGTCTTCGGTCTCCCAAGACAGGTCATCGTCGTAATAGATGACGTCGTAATCCTTCACTCCCCACCCTGCTGGCTGGCCGCAGTGTTTATTCCAGACCGCTTGAAAAAGGCATCCAGCCGTCAACATGCAGTTTGGTAGGTCCAGCGTTGCCAGCCGCTCAAGAAGCAGTTGGTTGATGGGGTTCTCCATGGCCAACGCTATTACGCGCTGGCTGTTCAATGACACCATCCGGCCGCTCCTTGGGTCTTCCGTCATCGGGACTTTAAGTTTGGTGGCGACTTACGGAAACCAAAGGGTGGTTCGTTTCCCTCTCGTTGCCCTGGGTTTCGGTAAGAGACTCTGCTGATTTCGTGACACTCAAATCAATAGCCTCAGGACGGTCAAGAGTGCGGCGATGCTGAGGCTTGATGCGGTTTGTAGGCCCTTGCCGGTACGCGAAGATCGCGTTCCGCGGGTGCCGCGCTGCGTATAAAGCGAGTGTGGGGGGCAGAACCAATGGGCGTGATGCAATGCAGTTGGCCTTGCTGGAAAGGTCCATGCCCACGAATCAGTGCGTCGGATCGGTGGGTCGACACTTTTTCGACACCCAAAGAAAAACCCCTGACTTTCGCTAGGAAAATCAGGGGTTTATTTGGTGGAGCCGGGGGGATTTGAACCCCCGTCCGCCAGTTCTCCGCTTTCGGGACTACATGCTTAGCCTGGTCTACTGAGTTAGCTCATTGCCGCCCGACAGGCAGGGTGCTTTGAGCGAGCTGTATAAGTTTTAGCCGTTACGTCTACAGCGAACTTGGCGGCGATCCTGTTCTATCTGACAGTCGTTTCGGGTTTACAGGCATCCCCTAGCGACTGCTGGCGCATTAAGCAGCCAGAGCGTAGTTGTCGTCGTTGGCAACTATTAAAGTGCAGCAACTGATTTACGAGGTCTGCTGCCAGCTCGGCATGCCCCTAGAGTTTTGTTACCGGCGTCGAATCCTAATCGGCCCCGATGCTCGCTCTAGAGCAGGGGCGCATCGTACGCCAAAACCCGGGCAACGTCGACAGTCCCGCGATAATTGGGGGCGGGCTGGCCGCATGACATATGATTGCCAGCTATCGTCAGGGTGTCCCTTACAGAGAGCGTCCCATGCTGCGTTCACGTCATCCCCTTCGCCAGTGGATCTGGCGGGCGTTCGTGCAGAGCGCGCTGATTCCGCTGATCCTCGTGGAGTCGGTGCTGATCGCCGCCTACCTGCTGACCAACAGCGCCATCCGCGATGCGCAGCTCGACTACCTGCAGCGCAGCGCGCTGGATGACCTGAGCAGCGCGGTCATGCGCGAGGGCAAGATCATCGACGGGCGCCTGCAAAGCATCGAGATGCTGACGCGGATGTACCGCGACGCGACCCATCGCGCGCTGCACCACGAGGACTTCCGCCCCGACGCCCTGGAGCGCCAGCGCCACGCGCAGACCCCGGACGGGGTGTTCTACACCCGCAGCGACGACGGCCGCGCCGCCTCCTTCTATGCCAACAGCACGCCGCCTTCGCAGCAGGACCGCGAGAAGGTGATGCGCCTGTCGCAGTTGGACCCGCTGATGAAGTCCATCCGCGATTCCGACCCGCTGATGGCGGCGGTCTATTTCAACACCTGGGACAGCTACAACCGCATCTACCCCTTCTTCATGACGCCCGAGCAGTATCCCCATGACATGGTGATACCCGACTACAACTTCTATTACCTCGCCGACGCGACCCATAACCCGCAGCGCCGCGTGGTCTGGACCGACGTTTACCTGGACCCGGCCGGGCAGGGCTGGATGATGTCCGCCATCGCGCCGGTGTACACCGGCGATTTCCTCGAAGGGGTGGTGGGTCTCGATATCACCGTCGACAAGATGCTCAAGGAGATTGGCGGCCTCAAGGTGCCGTGGCAGGGCTACGCGATGCTGGTGAGCCGGGACAACAGCATCATGGCGCTGCCGGAGGCCGGCGAGCGCGACTTCAGCCTGCGCGAACTCACCAGCTACTCCTACGAGGAGGCGGTGCGTCGCGAGATGCTCAAGCCCGAGGATTTCAAGCTCGACCGCTTCCCCGAGATGCGCCCGCTGCTGGCGGCGATGAAGGGCGACACGGGTAACGTGCAGGAGGTGGTGCTGGGGGGACGCAAGCAGATGGTCGCCTGGACGGAGATTCCGCAGACCGGCTGGCGCCTGATGATGGTGGTGGACGAGGCCAACATCTTCAGCGAGACCAATCGCCTGGCCGAGCGTTACCAGCAGATCGGCTACCTGCTGATCGCCGGCCTGGCGTTCTTCTACGCGCTGTTCTTCGCCTGGATGTGGTCGCGTTCGCGGCGCCTGTCCAACGAGCTGTCGGTGCCCATGTCCGGCATCGTCGGCATGATGAGCAGCCTGGGTCGGGGCGATTACCACCCCGCGGCGCCGCAGAGCGGTATCCAGGAGCTGGCCGACATGGCCGAGGCGGTGCAGCTCACCGGCGCTCAGTTGCAGGCCAGCGAGCAGGAGCGCTTCCAGGCCCAGCGCAATCTGGAGCTGGTGCTGGAGAGCACCACCGAGAGCATCTGGGAAACCGACCCGCAGGCCCACACCATCCGCATCAGCGGACGTTTCGCCCGGCGCTTCGGGTTGCCCAGTGACCACCTCAGCCTGGCCGACTTCAACAAGCGTGTTCACCCCGACGACATCGAGCGGTTGCGCCAGTTGCGCACGCAGTTCTCCAATGGCGAGCAGGAGGGCTTCGACGCCGAGTACCGCTTCGCCGACGCCAACGGGCAATACGCCTGGCTGCTCAGCCGCGGCAAGGTGCTGGAGCGGGATGCCGATGGCCACGCCAAGCTGGTGGCGGGCACCCATGTGGACATCACCCGCCTCAAGGAGGTGGAAGAGGAACTGCGCCGTGCCACCCGCGAGGCCCAGGCCGCCAGCCAGGCCAAGAGCCGCTTCCTCTCCAGCATGAGCCACGAGTTGCGCACCCCGCTCAACGCGATCCATGGCTTCGCCCAGCTCATCACCCTGGATGCCGAGGGGCGCGAGGAGCGCCGTGAGGAGGGCGAGTACGCCCAGGAGATCGTCAATGCCAGCCGGCACCTGACGTCGCTGGTGGACGACATCCTCGACCTCTCCAGCATCGAGAGCCGCCGCCAGCAGTTGCAGCTCAAGCCGGTGGACATCGGCCCGCTGCTGACCAGTTGCGCCGAGCTGATCCAGCCCGAGCTGCAGGCCCGCCAACTGCAACTGCAGATGATGGCCGCGCCCGAATCGGCGCTGTTCGTCATGGCCGACGCCCGGCGTCTGCGCCAGGTGCTGCTCAACCTGTTGTCCAACGCGATCAAGTACAACAGCCCGCTGGGCATGGTCAGCCTTGGCTACGAGGCGCGTGCTACCGGCGTGCGCCTGTGGGTGGCCGACACCGGCTCGGGCCTCAGTGAGGAACAACAGGCGCTGCTGTTCCAGCCGTTCCAGCGCCTGGGGCGGGAGAACTCCACCATCCCCGGGACCGGCATCGGCCTGGTGCTGTGCCGCGAGCTGGCGGAGCTGATGGGCGGGCAGATCGGCTTCAGCAGCACCCCCGGTGTCGGCAGCCGCTTCTGGATCGACCTGCCCAGTGCCGCCGCGCCCCAGCCCCGGGGCTCGCTGAACGAGCACATCGATGCCATCGCTCTGCCGGAAGTGCTCTGCGTCGAGGACCACCCGGCCTGCCTCAAGGTGCTCAAGGAAGGGCTGCGCGAGGTGGCCGACGTGCGCGGGGTCGGCTCCATCGGCCGCGCCCTCGCCACCCTCGACCAGATGACCCCGGCGCTGCTGGTGCTGGACCTGGACCTGCCCGACGGTGACGGCCTGCAGGTGCTCGACCAGGTACACCGCTCCGCCCACTTGCAGGGCATGCCGGTGATGGTGGTGAGTGCTGCGGCCGACGATGCCCTGCTGACCGAGGCGCGCCGCCGAGGCGCCGATGTCTGCATGACCAAACCAGTGGACTTGCAGCAACTGCGCCAGCTCGCCGTGTCCCTGCTGGAGCGTGCCGCCCGCATCAACGAGTAGGCCCCGCACGCTGGGTGCCCTGCTGTCTTTGCGGCCCGGCTTACTGCCGGGCCGCCTTGTTGCGACCTTCTACCTGCCGCTACTGCGACGCCCCGTCGGTGTTGGGGCGCTGCAGGCTTTGCAGGGCCATGTTCGAGGCGCTGATGCAGCCTTCGGTGTCGCCGTGGGTCTTGGCCTGTTCGGCCTTGGCGCGCAGGTCCTGGACTTCCTGCTTGAGCGGATCGCCGAGGGTGGTGGCGGTGGCGAGCTGGTCGCTGATCTTCTGCAGGTTGAGGGTGCAGAGGTCGTCGGCGAAGGCCAGGGGGGGACGCCAGCAGGGTAGCGCCGAGCAGCAGGGCAGTGCGTTGCATGGGGTGGTCCTCTCTTCGTTCTGTGGCACTCGGAGGGGCCTTGCGGGACGGCCGGGTGGAGCACGGATGTCCGAGATGGGCGAGCCGGCGCGAAGCGGGCTCATGAAGGTGGACAGGGTGGCGGGGAGGGCGGTTCAGGTTTTCTGCTGGGGAACTGTCCCCGCCCCACCATCCCACGCTTGGCAACACTGCAGCGTGCTCACACACGGTGCTGTCTTGCCGGGCTGTGAAGAACCATAAAAAAGCCCCGCTCGAGGCGGGGCGCAATCCGTGCCGGGCACGGCTCTTGAGGTTCAGTCCGCGCGGGGGCGGGTGACCCGGTCCACCAGGTAGACCAGGCCGTGGTAGTCGATGCTGCTGTGGTGGCTGAGGCCGATCTCGCAGGTGCGGCTGGTGGAGACGCCTTCCTCGCAGATCTGCACGGCGTCCTTCAGGCTGCGCAGGGCGTGGCCGTTGAGTTCCGGGGTGGTGAAGCCCTTGTCGCCGGCGAAGCCGCAGCAGTGGATGCCTTCGGGGACGACCACCTGGCGGGTGCAGCGGCTGACCAGGTCGATCAGCGCCTGGGATTCGCCCAGGTGCTGGGTGCTGCAGGTGACGTGGACGGCCACCGGCTGCTCCTGGGGGGTGAACTCCAGGCGGTCGAGCAGGTGGGTACGGATGAACTTCACCGGGTCGTGGATCTTCAGCCGGGGGTCGTCCAGCCCCTGCACCAGGCGCAGGGTGCAGGGGCTGGTGTCGCAGTAGATCGGGTCGAGGCCGCCGCGGCTGGCGCGCAGCAGTTCGGCCAGCAGTTCGTCGCGCTTGTCGTCGGCCTGGCGGGCGTAGCCCTTGGAGGCGAAGGGCTGGCCGCAGCAGAGGTTGTCGGCGTTGTCGGGGAAGACCACCTGGTAGCCGGCCTTCTCCAGCAGTTGGCGGGTCTTGTCCATCAACGGCATCTGCTCGTCGGCACCGGCGGCCGGGCCCATGGCGCGGGAGACGCAGGCGGTGAGGTAGACCACGCGCGGCCGTTCGCCCATGGGGGCGGCGGCCGGTGGGTCGAAGCGCACCGGTTGCGGCATGGCCGGGGTCCACTGGGGCAGGCGTTCGCCACTGGCGCGGTGCAGGGCTCCGCTGAGGCGCGCCAGGCGCGGGGCGCCGAGCACGGCTCGGGTGAGGTTGGCGGTGGCCAGCAGCAGGCGGGCGCCCTTGAGGGTGGTGGCGAAGTTGCGCGCGAGCCAGGTGGCGGTGCCGGGGCGGTGGGCGTGTTCGCCGCGCAGCTTGCGCACCAGATCGCCGGTGTTGATGCCGACGGGGCAGCGCTGGGCGCAGAGGCCGGTGGCGGCGCAGGTGTCGACGCCCTGGTAGGCGAAGGCTTCTTCCAGCTCGCGGGTGTCGATGCCGGCGCGCTTGCGGGCCTGGATGTCGCGCCAGATGACGATGCGCTGGCGTGGGCTGAGGGTCAGGCCCTTGGAGGGGCAGACCGGTTCGCAGAAGCCGCATTCGATGCATTTGTCGACGATCTCATCGGCGGCGGGCAGCGGTTTGAGGTTCTTCAGGTGCAGTTCGCGGTCGTCGCTGAGGATGACGCCGGGATTGAGGATGCCGGCGGGGTCGAGCAGGCGCTTGAGCTGCCACATCAGTTGGTAGGCGTCGTGGCCCCATTCCAGTTCGACGAAGGGCGCCATGTTGCGGCCGGTGCCGTGCTCGGCCTTGAGGGCGCCGCCGAACTCGACGGCGACCAGTTGGGCGACGTCCTGCATGAAGGCATCGTAGCGGGCGACCTGCTCGGGGCTGTCGAAGCCCTGGGTGAAGACGAAGTGCAGGTTCCCTTCCAGGGCATGGCCGAAGAGGATGGCCTCGTCGTAGCGGTGCTTGTCGAACAGTTCGATGAGGCGGTTGACGCCGGCGGCGAGCTGTTCGACGGGGAAGGTGACGTCTTCGATGATCACCGTGGTGCCGGTCTGGCGCACAGCGCCGACGGCGGGGAAGGTGTCCTTGCGGATCTTCCAGAGCTGGTTGTAGACGACCGGGTCCTCGCTGAAGTCGACCTTCTGCTCCACCGGGAAGTCGGCGATGGAGGCGGTGATCTGCGCGAGCTGTTCGTGCAGCAGGCTGGCGCTGGCGGCGCGGGATTCGATCAGCAGGGCGCAGGCGCTGGCGGAGAGGCCCTTGACCCAGGTGGGCATGCCGGGCTTGTCCTGCACGGAGCGCAGGCTGCGGCGGTCCAGCAGTTCGACGGCGGAGACCGGTTGCTGCTTGAGCACGGGCACGGCGCGGCAGCAGGTTTCCACGTCGGGGAAGACGATCAGCGCGGAGGCCTTGTGCGGGTGCTCGGGCACGGTGTGGTAGGTGACGGCGCTGATGAAGCCGAGGGTGCCTTCGGAGCCCACCAGCAGGTGGGTGAGGATGTCCAGCGGCTGGTCGTAGTCCACCAGGGCGTTGAGGGACAGGCCGGTGGTGTTCTTGAGGCGGTATTTGTGGCGGATCTTCGCGGCCAGTTCGGTGTTGGCGCGGGTCTGCCGGCCGAGTTCGCCGAGCTGCTTCAGCAACTCGCCGTGGCTGGCCTGGAAGGCGGCAACGCTGGTCGGGTCTTCGCTGTCCAGCAGGGTGCCGTCGGCCAGCACCAGGCGCAGGCCGGCGAGGGTGTGGTAGCTGTTCTGGGCGGTGCCGCAGCACATGCCGCTGGCGTTGTTGGCGACGATGCCGCCGATCTTGCAGGCGTTGATGGAGGCCGGGTCCGGCCCGATCTTGCGGCCGTAGGGGGCGAGCCAGGCGTTGGCCTGGGCGCCGATGACGCCGGGCTGCAGGCGGATCTGCTCGCCGCCCTTGCGGATGTCGCGGCCGTTCCAGTTGTCACCGAGGACGATCAGCACCGAGTCGCTGATGGCCTGGCCGGAGAGGCTGGTGCCGGCGGCGCGGAAGGTGACGGGCACCTGTTCGGCGTGAGCGGCCTTGAGCAGGGTGATGACTTCGGCTTCGCTCTCGACCCGCACCACCAGCTTGGGGATGAGGCGGTAGAAGCTGGCGTCGGTGCCGAAGGCGAGGGTGGAGAGCGCATCGTCGAAGCGCCGGTCGCGGGGGATCAGGCGCTCGACGGTGTGCAGGAAGGCGGCGGGCAGGCTCATCGGTCAGGTCCTGTCATCAACGGTGGGGTGCGGGCCGCTTGGGCGGCCTCGTCTTGGATGGGCGCCGTTCAGCGGGGCAGGTCGCGCACCAGTGAGTCGGCGTTGATCTCGGCGATGGACTTGGCGCCGGTGAGCACCATGGCCACGCGCATTTCCTTTTCGATCAGGTCCAGCAGGTTGCTCACACCGGCGCCGCCGGCGGCGGCCAGGGCGTAGACGAAGGCACGGCCGAGCATGACGGTGTCGGCGCCGAGGGCGAGCATGCGCACGACGTCGAGGCCGGTGCGGATGCCGGAGTCGGCGAGGATCTTCAGTTCGCCCTTGACGGCGTCGGCGATGGCGGGGAGGGCGCGGGCGCTGGAGAGCACGCCGTCGAGCTGCCGGCCGCCGTGGTTGGAGACGATGATGCCGTCGGCGCCGAAGGTGACGGCGTCACGGGCGTCCTCGGGGTCGAGGATGCCTTTGATGACCATGGGGCCTTGCCAGAAGTCGCGGATCCATTCGAGGTCCTTCCAGGAGATGGAGGGGTCGAAGTTGGCGCCGAGCCAGCCGATGTAGTCGGCCAGGCCGGTGGGGTTGCCACGGTAGGTGGAGATGTTGCCGAGGTCGTGGGGCTTGCCGAGCAGGCCGACGTCCCAGGCCCAGGCGGGGTGGGTCATGGCTTGCAGCACGCGACGCAGTGGGGCGTTGGGGCCGCTCATGCCGGAGTGGGCGTCGCGGTAGCGGGCACCGGGCACGGGCATGTCGACGGTGAAGACGAGGGTGGTGACGCCGGCGGCCTTGGCGCGTTCCAGGGCGTTCTTCATGAAGCCGCGGTCCTTCAGCACGTAGAGCTGGAACCACATGGGCCGGTCGATGGCCGGGGCGACTTCTTCGATCGGGCACACCGAGACGGTGGAGAGAGTGAAGGGGATGCCCTTGGCCGCTGCGGCCTTGGCGGCCTGCACTTCGCCGCGTCGGGCGTACATGCCGGTGAGGCCGACGGGGGCGAGGGCTACAGGCATGGCGAGGGTTTCGCCGAACAGTTGGGTTTCGAGGCTGAGCTCGGACATGTTCCGCAGCACGCGCTGGCGCAGGGCGATGTCGGCCAGGTCCTGCACGTTGCGGCGCAGGGTGTGCTCGGCGTAGGCGCCGCCGTCGATGTAGTGGAACAGGAAGGGCGGCAGCTTGCGTTGGGCGGCGGCGCGGTAGTCGGTGGAGGCGGAGATGATCATGGGCTCTTCCGTTTTGGCAGAAAACGTGGATCGAGCGCGCTGGAGCGATACAGGGCGGAAATGGCCGGGGAGCCGAGCCTACCTATGTAGGCGAGCCTCTCCGAGGCCATTCCCTTGCTGCATCGCCGACGCGCAGCCGGCTCTCGTCAGTGAACCAGCATGCCGGTGAAGACATAGGCCTGCGCCAGGGTGATCAGGCCGACCATGGCGGCGAAGATCAGGCTGTGCTTCAGGGTGAAGCGGAACAGGTCCGACTCCTTGCCGACCATGCCGGTGGCGGCGCAGGCCACGGCGATGGACTGCGGGGAGATCATCTTGCCGGTGACGCCACCGCTGGTGTTCGCAGCGACCAGGAGGGTGTCGTTGACGCCGATCTGGTGGGCGGTGGTGGCCTGCAGCGAGCCGAACAGGGCGTTGGAGGAGGTGTCGGAACCGGTGAGGAACACGCCCAGCCAGCCGAGGAACGGCGAGAAGAACGGGAAGGCTGCGCCGGTGCCGGCCAGGACCAGCGCCAGGGTGGTGGACATGCCGGAGAAGTTGGTGACGAAGGCGAAGGCCAGCACCATGCCGATGGAGAGGATCGGCATCTTCAGCTCGACGAAGGTTTCCCCCAGACTGGTCAGACCATTTTTGATGTTGATCTTCAGGATCAGCATGGAAACCACGGCGGAGAGGAAGATCGCGGTGCCGGTGGCGGAGATCGGGTCGAACTTGTAGACGGCCGGGATCGCGGTGGCGGTGGCGACGATGGGGGCGCCTTTCATCACCAGTTGATCCAGGTGCGGGATGGCGAACATGAAGACGAAGTGCTCCAGCGCGCCACCCGGGGCGAACAGGGCCTTGAACGGTTTCAGGGTCCAGAGGGTGACCAGGACGGTCAGCACCAGGAACGGTGACCAGGCCTTGAGGATCTCGCCGAAGCTGTAGGGCGACGGGGTGCTGCTGCGCGGGCCGCCGAAGCCGCCCATGACGGCTGCACCGCCGGAGACGCCGACCACCTCGCGGTCTTCGGCGCGCTTGGGCTGCCACACCTTGAGGAACAGGGTGAGGGACACCAGGCTCACCAGGGCGGAGGTGATGTCGGGCAGTTCCGGGCCGATGAAGTTGGAGGTGAAGTACTGGGTGATGGCGAAGCTGGCACCGGCGACGAGGGCGGCCGGCCAGGTTTCCTTGATGCCGCGCCAGCCATCCATCATGGCCACCAGCCAGAACGGCACGATGATCGACAGGAAGGGCAGTTGGCGGCCGGTCATGGCGCCGATCTTGAAGGCGTCGATGCCGGTGACCTGGCCCGCGACGATGATTGGGATGCCGAGGGCGCCAAAGGCCACCGGGGCGGTGTTGGCGATCAGGCACAGGCCGGCGGCGTAGAGCGGGTTGAAGCCCAGGCCCACCAGCAGTGCGGCGGTGATGGCCACGGGGGCGCCGAAGCCGGCGGCCCCTTCGAGGAAGGCGCCGAAGGAGAAGCCGATCAGCAGGACCTGCAGGCGCTGGTCGTCGGTGATGGAGAGCACGGAGCTGCGGATCACTTCGAACTGGCCGCTCTTGACGGTGAGTTTGTAGAGGAACACCGCGGCGACGATGATCCAGGCGATGGGCCAGAGGCCGTAGGCGAAGCCGTAGCCGGCGGCGGCGAAGGCCATGTCGACCGGCATCTTGAAGGCGAAGATCGCGACCGCGAGGGACAGGGCCAGGGTGATGGTGCCTGCGATGTAGCCCTTCATGCGGAACACGGCGAGGGCGAGGAAGAAGAAGACGATGGGGATCAAGGCGACCAGCGCGGACAGGCCGAGGCTGCCGAGCGGGGTGTAGATCTGTTGCCAAGCTTGCATTCGGGTGGCTCCCTGATTGTTTTTGGAGTGCCTGTTGGCCTTCCGGAGTCGTTGCGCTCGTGGCGCAGCAGCAGGGCAATTGCTCTCCGTTCGGCGTTTTCGTCGAATTGGTATTACCAATTTACAAAATCGACGGCTCAGGGTAAAAGCCCTTCTATTGACCTGTCAATTTCGTGTCCTACAACTTTGGTCGAGCGCATGGGGCTCATCTGCGCCTTGTGGATGGCGATGGCGCTGGTTAGGCTGCCGCGCTGAATGAGCTGGGCTGCCATGGCTGGTGGCTGTAGTGGGAACGGAACGGTGGTTCGGGAGGGGTATGGGATTCGGTCAGGTGCGTCAGCGCCGTCTGTCGGATGACATCGTCGATCACCTCGAGGCGATGATCCTCGAGGGGACCCTGAAAGCAGGCGAGCGACTGCCGGCGGAGCGTGTGCTGGCCGAGCAGTTCGGAGTGTCGCGCCCGTCCCTGCGGGAGGCGATCCAGAAGCTGGTGGCCAAAGGGCTGCTGGTGAGCCGGCAGGGGGGCGGCAACTACGTGTCGGCGGAGCTGGGGTCGACCTTCAGCGATCCGCTGCTGAAGCTGCTGGAGGGCAACCCCGACGCGCAGCGCGATCTGCTGGAGTTCCGCCATACGCTGGAAGGTTCCTGCGCCTACTACGCGGCGCTGCGGGCGACGGCGGTCGACCATGAGCGCCTGGGCGAGGCGTTCGAGGCGCTGCAGGCTTGCTATTCGCCGGGCAGCCAGGCGACCCGGGAGGAGGAGGGCGCCGCCGATGCGCGCTTCCACCTGGCGATTGCCGAGGCCAGCCACAATGCGGTGCTGCTGCACACCATCCGTGGGCTGTTCGATCTGCTCAAGCACAACGTGGTGACCAACATCGGCGGGATGTACCTGCAGCGCAGCGAGACCCGCGACATGCTGATGGCCCAGCACCGGGCGCTGTACGAGGCGATCATCGAACGGCGGGCGGAGGAGGCGCGGGAGGTGTCCAATCGCCACATCGACTATGTGCAGGAAGTGCTGGCCGAGGGGCGGCTGGAGGCGGTGCGCCTGGAGCGAGCGCAGCGGCGCCAGGGCATTTGAGTCGTCAGTGCGCGCAAACGAAAACGCCGGGCAATGCCCGGCGTTTCTGTCTGGCGAGGATCACTCCTTGCCTTTGGTGCGCATGGCGCGTTCGATCTCGCGATCGGAGTCGCGTTCCTTCTCCGTGGCGCGCTTGTCGAACTCTTTCTTGCCCTTCACCAGGGCGATCTCGCATTTGATCAGGTGGGCCTTCCAGTACAGCGAGAGGGCGACACAGGTGTAGCCCTTCTGCTGGACGGCACCGAACAGCTTGCCCAGTTCGCGCTTGTGCAGCAGCAGCTTGCGGGTGCGCACGGGGTCGGCGATGACGTGGGTGCTGGCGGTCTTCAGCGGGGTGATGTGGCTACCGAGCAGCCAGGCCTCGCCGTCCTTCAGCAGTACGTAGCTGTCCACCAGTTGGGCTTTGCCGGCGCGGAGGCTCTTGACCTCCCAGCCTGCGAGGGCGAGGCCGGCCTCGAAGCGCTGCTCGACGAAGTAGTCGTGCAGAGCCTTCTTGTTCTGTGCGATGGAGCCTTGAGTTTGTTTCTTTTGCTTAGCCATAGGCGCGGCATTATAGGGAGTCGCTCGCCAGCCCGCTACGGCGGCGTAGGCTTGAGCGCGTTGGGCGAATCCTCGACAATGCGCGCTCTTTTTTTGACCAGCCGTGTTGCCCCTGCTGCAGCCGACTGACTGACGTTCAGAGGCTCCGATGTCCACGCATATCCAGCGTTCCGCGCTGCTCCCCTATCCCGCCAAGGCGCTCTACGACCTGGTCAACGATGTGGTGCGCTACCCCGAGTTCCTGCCCTGGTGTGCGAGCAGCGAGGTGCTGGAGTCGAGTGAGTCGCACATGGTGGCCAGCCTGGGTGTGGCCAAGGGCGGGATCAGCCAGCGCTTCGTCACCCGCAATGTGCTGGTGGAGGGCGCGAGCATCGAGATGAACCTGGAGGAAGGGCCGTTCACCGAGCTGCATGGGGTCTGGCACTTCAAGGCGCTGGGGGAGAAGGCCTGCAAGATCAGCCTGGACCTGTCCTTCGACTACGCCGGGCCGATTGTCAAGGCGACCCTGGGGCCGCTGTTCAATCAGGCGGCGAACACTCTGGTGGATGCCTTCTGCCAGCGAGCCAAGCAGTTGTATGGCTGAGTCGCTGATCGCCGTCGAGGTGGTGTGCGCGCTGCCTGACCGTCAGCGCCTGGTACGGCTGGAGGTGCCGGCCGGGACGACGCTGCGCCAGGCTGTGCTGATGGCGGGGCTGGCGGATGCGTTTCCCGACCTGGACCTGACGGCTGCGCCGCTGGGCATCTTCGGCAAGGCGGTGCAGGACGCCGAGGTTCGGCAGGTCGAGGCAGGGGATCGCATCGAGGTCTATCGCCCCCTGGTGGCCGATCCGAAGGAGGTGCGCAAGGCGCGCGCCGCGCGTGCGGCCCAGGCCAGGGGAGAGGGCAAGGGCGACTGATCGGGTCGTCTGGCGACGCTGCGGCTGTCGGCCTTTGTTTATCAGGCAGGTACAAAAAAGCCCGGAATCGGTCCGGGCTTTTTCATGGGCGCCGCATTTACTGCGGCGTGGTGTCCAGGGGTTCCGGGATCGGGACCGGTACGGTTTCCACCTGGTCCACTTCCTTCTGGATCTGCTCCAGCAGCGAGCCGGGCTTGGCTTTCTCTTCCGGTTTCTGCTGGGTGGGCTTGCTCGGGGTGACCTGGTTGTTGCCGTCGCTGCCGAGGATCGCCTCGTCGCGGCTGACGCCAGGCATGAAGTCGCCACCCAGGCCGATCAGTTGGTCATTGCCGTCGAACAGCAGGGTGACGCGCTCCTGCTGACGCTGACCGCCGCCGGGCTGAATGCTGTAGAGGTAGTCCCAGCGGTTGGCGTGGAAGGTATCGAGAATCAAGGGGTTGCCCATGATAAACCGCACTTGGCGCCGGGTCATTCCAGGCTTCAACTGGTCTATCATGTCCTGCGTTACGACGTTGCCTTGCTGGATGTCGATCTTGTAGACACCGGGAAACGAACAACCGGCGAGTGCGAGCAGGCCTGCAAATGAGAGGCTGGTCAGCAGGAGCTTGGTGTTTTGCATCGGTGGGTGACTTCCACTATCTTGGCTGGGCAACGAAAATCCGATCATACCCGCATTGAGGGAAGCTGCGAAGCAGCATCCACGAGAAAGCTGACCATGGTTGAAAATAACGAACTTCGCAAAGCCGGTCTGAAGGTCACCCTGCCTCGGGTGAAGATCCTTCAGATGCTCGACTCCGCCGATCAGCGTCACATGAGTGCCGAGGATGTGTACAAGGCACTGATGGAAGCCGGCGAGGACGTCGGCCTTGCGACGGTCTACCGCGTGCTTACCCAGTTCGAGGCTGCCGGCCTCGTTGTCCGCCACAATTTCGATGGCGGCCATGCCGTGTTCGAACTGGCTGACAGCGGCCACCACGACCACATGGTCTGCGTGGATTCCGGTGAGGTCATCGAATTCATCGACGCCGAAATCGAAAAGCGGCAGAAAGAGATCGTGAAAGAGCACGGCTTCGAGCTCGTCGATCACAATCTGGTGCTGTACGTGCGTAAGAAGAAGTAATCTCCGCTTCATGAAAAAGGCGACCTCGGGTCGCCTTTTTCATGCCTGCGCGAATCAGTTGCGGGCGCTGGCGACCATCTTGCGGGCGTGTGCGATGGATTCTTCGGTGAGGTCGACGCCACCCAGCATGCGGGCGATTTCTTCCACGCGCGTCGCGTCGTCGAGGTTGGTGACGGCGGTGCGGGTCTCCTTGCTGCCGCGCTTCTTGTGCACGAAGAGGTGGTGATGACCCTGGGCGGCCACCTGGGGCAGGTGGGTGACGGTGAGGACCTGGCCGCGCTCGCCCAGGCGCCGCAGCAACTGGCCGACCACTTCCGCGGTGGGGCCGCCGATGCCGACGTCCACTTCGTCGAACACCAGGGTCGGTACCCGCGAGGTCTGTGCGGTGATGACCTGGATCGCCAGGCTGATCCGGGATAGCTCGCCGCCCGAGGCGACCTTGGCCAGGCCCTTCAGTGGTTGGCCGGGGTTGGCGCTGACCAGGAACTCCACCTGCTCCTGTCCGTTCGGCTGGGGTTCGTCGCTTTCGATGCCGCGTAGCTCGATGCTGAAGCGCCCGCCGGGCATGCCCAGGCGTTGCATCTCCATCTCCACGGCCTTGGCCAGCTTGCCGGCCGCTTTGCTGCGCAACTGGCTCAGTGCGGCGGCTTTTGCCTGGTAGTGGCGGGCATAGGCTGCCAGTTCGTCCCCGAGGCGCTCCACGGCCTCGTCATCGGCATTGAGCGCTTCGATCTCCTCCAGCAGCGTGTGCTGCAGGTGGGGGAGTTCGCTGGGATGGATACGGTGCTTGCGGGCCAGGGTGTAGAGCGTGTCGAGGCGTTCTTCGACCTCCTGCTGGCGATGCGGGTCGGCATCGAAATGATCGATGAAGCGGTTGATTTCGCCGACCGCTTCTTCCACCTGGATCTGGGCGCTGGCCAGCAGGTTGACGGCTTCGGCAATCGGGCCCTGCTGGGCGTTGAAGGCCGTCAGGCGATTGAGGCTGGAGGTGAGAGCGCTGAGGACGTTGCCGGCATCGCTCTCGCTGCACATGTCCAGTACCTGGCGGCAGCCTGCCAGCAGACTTTCGGCGTTGGACAGGGTCTTGTGCTCGGCTTCCAGTTGCTCCAGCTCATTGTCGCCGAGGGCCAGTTGCTCCAGCTCCTCCAACTGGTAGCTGAGCAGTTGGTGGCGGGCGCGCTGCTCTTCGCTGTTACGTGACAGGCGTTGCAGCTCCTGGCGGGTCTGGCGCCAGCGCTGGGCAGCGAGCTGGACCTGGCGGGCCAGGTCGCTGGCGCCGGCGAATTCGTCCAGCAGGCGCCGATGAGTGTCCGGCTTGAGCAGCGACTGGTGTTCATGCTGGCTGTGGATGTCGATCAGCAGCTCGCCCAGTGCCTTGAGGTCGCCTTGGGGGCAGGGGGTGCCGTTTATATAGGCACGGGATCGGCCTTCCGCAGTGATGACCCGGCGCAGGATGCAGGGGCCATCAATTTCCAGGTCCCGCTCGGCGAGCCAGGCACGTGCCTCCGGGATATCACTGAGGTCGAAGCTGGCAAGGATGTCGGCCTTCTCCGCACCGGGGCGGACGGCGCCGCTGTCGGCACGGTCGCCCAGGGTCAGACCGAGGGCGTCGAGCATGATCGACTTGCCCGCGCCGGTCTCGCCGGTGATCACGGTCATGCCGCCTTCGAGCTCAAGGTCCAGGTGCTCGACGATGGCGTAGTTGTGGACTGAGAGGTGGACCAGCATGGCGGGGACTCCCCTGGGTTTTGGCTGTCTATTTATACAGTGTTTGTTTTCCGGCTGACAATCGCCTGCTGCCCTTGAAGCGACAAATTGCGACCCCATATAGGCGGACAGATCGGCGGGTCATTCCCCGCCACCGTTTCAGTAAGGAGGAAGGCATGGCAGACGAACAGAACCTGGATACCCAGAACCCCGAGGTGAGCGCACCGGCTGATGTGGCGGGCGAGGACCTCGTGGCCCGCGTCCAGGCGCTGGAGGAGCAACTGGCTGCGGCCCAGGACCAGTCCCTGCGTACCGCCGCCGAGCTGCAGAACATCCGCCGCCGTGCGGAGCAGGATGTCGAGAAGGCACACAAGTTCGCCCTGGAGAAGTTCGCCAACGACCTGTTGCCGGTGGTCGACAGCCTGGAGCGCGGCCTGGAGCTGACCAGTGCCGAGGACGAGGCCGTCCGTCCTGTACGCGAAGGCGTCGAGCTGACCCTGAAGCTGTTCCACGACACCCTGAAGCGCTTCCAGGTCGAGGCCGTCGACCCCCATGGCGCTCCGTTCAACCCGGAGCATCACCAGGCGATGGCAATGGAAGAGAGCACCCATGTCGAGCCGGGTAGCGTCCTGAAGGTCTTCCAGAAGGGCTACCTGCTCAACGGTCGCCTGCTGCGCCCGGCCATGGTCGTGGTCAGCAAGGCGCCGGCCGAAGCGCCGCCGTCCATCGACGAGCAGGCTTGAAATCCGGCTTCGGGCCCCCATCTGGTAGTCCAAGCGTTCACATGCTGATGCGGCCCCCAAGCGAGCGGGGCCGCAAAGAAATCAAAGTTTCGGGAGAGAGAATATGGGCAAGATCATCGGTATCGACCTGGGTACCACCAACTCCTGCGTTTCCATTCTTGAGAATGGCAACGTCAAGGTGATCGAAAACGCCGAGGGCGCGCGCACCACCCCCTCGATCATCGCCTACACCAACGACGGTGAGATCCTGGTCGGCCAGTCCGCCAAGCGCCAGGCTGTCACCAACCCGCACAACACCCTGTACGCCGTGAAGCGCCTGATCGGTCGTCGCTTCGAAGAAGACGTCGTGCAGAAAGACATCAAGATGGTCCCCTACAAGATCGCCAAGGCCGACAACGGTGACGCCTGGGTCGAGGTGAAGGGCCAGAAGATGGCGCCTCCGCAGATCTCTGCGGAAGTGCTGAAGAAGATGAAGAAGACCGCCGAAGACTACCTCGGCGAGCCGGTGACCGAAGCCGTCATCACCGTTCCGGCCTACTTCAACGACAGCCAGCGCCAGGCTACCAAGGACGCCGGCCGCATCGCCGGCCTGGACGTCAAGCGCATCATCAACGAGCCCACTGCGGCTGCGCTGGCCTATGGCATGGACAAGGCCAAGGGCGACCACACCGTGATCGTCTATGACCTGGGTGGCGGTACCTTCGACGTGTCGGTGATCGAGATCGCCGAAGTGGACGGCGAACACCAGTTCGAAGTGCTGGCCACCAACGGCGATACCTTCCTGGGTGGTGAGGACTTCGACATCCGCCTGATCGACTACCTCGTCGACGAGTTCAAGAAAGAGTCCGGCATGGACCTGAAGGGCGACCCGCTGGCCATGCAGCGCCTGAAAGAGGCTGCCGAGAAGGCCAAGATCGAGCTGTCCTCCAGCCAGCAGACCGACGTCAACCTGCCGTACATCACTGCAGACCAGACCGGTCCGAAGCACCTGAACGTGAAGATTTCCCGCGCCAAGCTGGAAGCCCTGGTGGAAGACCTGGTCGCTCGCACCATCGAGCCGTGCCGCATCGCGCTGAAGGATGCTGGCCTGGACGTGGGTGACATCCACGAAGTCATCCTGGTCGGTGGCCAGACCCGCATGCCGCTGGTGCAGAAGCAAGTGGCCGACTTCTTCGGCAAGGAAGCGCGCAAGGACGTCAACCCGGACGAGGCTGTCGCCATCGGTGCGGCCATCCAGGGTGCCGTACTGGCCGGTGACGTGAAGGACGTGCTGCTGCTCGACGTGAGCCCGCTGACCCTGGGTATCGAGACCCTGGGTGGCGTGATGACTCCGCTGATCGAGAAGAACACCACCATCCCGACCAAGAAGTCCCAGGTATTCTCCACTGCCGACGACAACCAGTCCGCCGTGACCATTCACGTGCTGCAGGGTGAGCGCAAGCAGGCCGGCCAGAACAAGTCCCTGGGCAAGTTCGACCTGGCCGAGATCCCGCCGGCTCCGCGTGGCGTGCCGCAGATCGAAGTGACCTTCGACATCGACGCCAACGGCATCCTGCACGTGTCCGCCAAGGACAAGGCCACCGGCAAGCAGCAGTCCATCGTGATCAAGGCCAACTCCGGCCTGTCCGAGGAAGAAATCCAGCAGATGGTGCGTGACGCCGAAGCCAATGCCGAGGAAGACCGCAAATTCGAAGAGCTGGCCGGTGCCCGCAACCAGGGTGACGCGCTGGTTCACGCCACCCGCAAGATGATCACCGAAGCGGGCGACAAGGCCACTGCTGAAGAGAAGGCGGTCATCGAGAAAGCAGTGGGTGAGCTGGAAGTCGCCGTGAAAGGCGATGACAAGGCCGAGATCGAAGCCAAGATGAACGCGCTGTCCCAGGCTTCCGCTCCGCTGGCGCAGAAGATGTACGCCGAGCAGGCCAAGGCCGGCGAGGGTGCTCCCGCAGGCGACGACAAGGCTGCCGACGATGCCGTCGACGCCGAGTTCGAAGAGGTCAAGGACAACAAGTAAGCGCCACGCTTGCTTGCGCTCCTGCCCCGAGCCGTTCGGCTCGGGGTGATTCGCCACGCGGGGGCTTGCTCCCGCGTCGGCGTGTCTGGAGGGCGCGAAACTTTCAGAGTGCAGAGAACCAATGGCTAAACGTGACTTTTACGAAATCCTCGGTGTAGAGCGTGGCGCCAGCGAGGCCGAGCTGAAGAAGGCCTATCGTCGTCTGGCCATGAAGTACCACCCGGACCGCAACCCGGGGGACAAAGAGTCCGAGGAGAAATTCAAGGAGGCCAACGAGGCCTACGAAATCCTCTCGGATGCCAGCAAGCGCGCGGCCTACGATCAATACGGCCATGCCGGCGTCGACCCGCAGATGGGTGGCGGCGGTGGTGCAGGGTTCGGCGGTGCCAGCTTCTCCGACATCTTCGGCGACGTGTTCAGCGACTTCTTCGGCGGTCAGCGCGGTGGCCAGCGTGGCGGTGCCCAGCGTGGCAGCGACCTGCGCTACACCCTCGAGCTGGATCTCGAAGAGGCGGTTCGCGGCACGACCGTGACCATCCGTGTGCCGACCCTGGTCAACTGCAAGACCTGCGATGGCTCCGGTGCGAAGAAAGGCACCAGCCCCGTCACCTGCACCACCTGCGGCGGTATTGGGCAGGTGCGCATGCAGCAGGGCTTCTTCTCCGTCCAGCAGACCTGCCCGCGCTGCCACGGCACCGGCAAGATGATCAGTGACCCCTGCGGCAGTTGCCATGGCCAGGGGCGCGTGGAAGAGCACAAGACCCTGTCGGTGAAGGTGCCGGCCGGCGTGGACACTGGCGACCGTATCCGCCTGTCCGGCGAAGGCGAGGCGGGCGTGATGGGTGGGCCGCCCGGCGACCTGTACGTGGTGGTCAACGTGCGCGAGCACCCGATCTTCCAGCGTGACGGCAAGCACCTGTACTGCGAGGTACCGATCAGCTTCGCCGATGCGGCGCTGGGTGGTGAGCTGGAGGTTCCGACCCTGGACGGCCGCGTCAAGCTGAAGATCCCCGAGGCGACCCAGACCGGCAAGCTGTTCCGCCTGCGTGGCAAGGGTGTTGCGCCTGTGCGTGGCGGTGGTGCCGGTGACCTGATGTGCCGCGTGGTGGTCGAGACGCCGGTGAACCTGGACAAGCGCCAGCGGGAACTGCTGGAAGAGTTCCGCAAGAGCCTGCAGAGTGACGGCTCCCATTCGCCCAAGGCCAGCACTTGGTTTGAGGGCATGAAGCGCTTCTTTGGTGATCTTTGACGCAGGGCGCCAGGCGGCGCGCGGCAGGCTTGGCCTGTTCGTGCGCGGGGCCTGGCGCTTCTAGCTTGGAGCTTTGTTCGTTATGCGACGTATTGCAGTGATGGGCGCCGCCGGGCGCATGGGCAAGACCCTGATCGAAGCGGTCCAGCAGAACCCGGGGGCCGGCCTGACCGCCGCCATCGATCGGCCCGACAGCACCCTGGTGGGCGCGGATGCGGGCGAGTTGGCCGCCCTGGGGCGTATCGGCGTGCCCCTCTCGGGCGACCTGGCCAAGGTGGTGGACGAGTTCGATGTGCTGATCGACTTCACCCATCCGTCAGTGACCCTGAAGAATCTCGAGGTCTGCCGTCAGGCGGGCAAAGCCATGGTCATCGGTACCACCGGCTTCACTGCTGGAGATAAGGCGTTGCTGGCCGAGGCGGCCAAGCAGATCCCCATCGTCTTTGCCGCAAACTTCAGCGTCGGGGTGAATCTCTGCCTCAAGCTGCTGGACACCGCTGCGCGGGTGCTCGGCGACGAAGTGGACATCGAGATCATCGAGGCCCATCACCGCCACAAGGTGGATGCCCCCTCCGGCACCGCACTGCGCATGGGTGAGGTGGTGGCCGAGGCCCTGGGGCGCGACCTGTCGAAGGTGGCGGTCTATGGCCGTGAAGGCCAGACGGGCGCTCGCGAGCGTGAGACCATCGGTTTCGCCACCGTGCGTGCGGGCGATGTGGTCGGCGACCATACCGTCCTCTTCGCGGCCGATGGCGAGCGCGTCGAGATCACTCACAAAGCGTCCAGTCGCATGACCTTTGCTCGTGGCGCCGTGCGTGCCGCGCTGTGGCTGGATGGTCAGGGAGCCGGCCTGTACGACATGCAGGATGTGCTGGGTCTGCGCTGATTATCGGTCGCGGAATGCAGTTTGGTGATGTCTTTCCTGTGGACCGAAATGACGCATTCCTGTAAGCTGCAGCTTTAGTGTGTCCACTAAAAGTTACGCAGAAATGGCTCAGATAAAAAAGCGGGGTGACGGTATCAACGTCATCCCGCTTTTTTACAATCTGCGTTTGCTTCAGCCTTAGATACGGGAGGTCTTCTTGACTAAGCCAGCCATACTCGCGCTTGCCGACGGCAGCATTTTCCGCGGCGAGTCCATCGGGGCCGACGGCCAGACCATCGGAGAGGTGGTGTTCAACACTGCCATGACCGGCTACCAGGAAATCCTCACCGATCCTTCCTACGCGCAGCAGATCGTCACCCTGACCTATCCCCACATCGGCAATACCGGCACCACGCCGGAAGATGCCGAGTCCGACCGCGTCTGGGCCGCTGGCCTTATCATCCGCGACCTGCCGCTGCTGGCCAGTAACTGGCGCAGCAAGCAGTCACTGCCGGAGTATCTGCAGGCGACCGGCACCGTTGCCATCGCTGGGCTGGATACTCGTCGCCTGACCCGCATCCTGCGTGAGAAGGGCTCCCAGAACGGCTGTATTCTGGTCGGCGCTGATGCCACCGAGGAAAAGGCGCTGGAGCTGGCACGCGGCTTCCCGGGCTTGAAGGGCATGGACCTGGCCAAGGAAGTGACCTGCGATAAGCCGTATGAATGGCGCTCCAGTGTCTGGAACCTTGAAAGCGACAGCCATCCCGAGATCGTTGCCAGCGAGCTGCCTTATCACGTGGTGGCCTACGACTACGGCGTGAAGCTGAACATCCTGCGCATGCTCGTCGCGCGTGGTTGCCGCCTGACCGTGGTGCCGGCCAAGACTCCGGCCAAGGATGTGCTCGCCCTGAATCCGGATGGTGTCTTCCTGTCCAACGGCCCGGGTGACCCGGAGCCTTGCGACTACGCCATCGCTGCCATCAAGGAAATCCTAGAGACCGATATCCCGGTGTTCGGTATCTGCCTGGGGCACCAGTTGCTTGCCCTGGCTTCCGGTGCCCGCACCATGAAAATGGGTCACGGCCACCACGGCGCCAACCACCCTGTGCAGGACCTGGATTCCGGCGTGGTGATGATCACCAGCCAGAACCACGGCTTCGCTGTGGACGAGTCCAGCATGCCGGCCAACTTGCGTGCCACCCATAAGTCACTGTTCGACGGCACCCTGCAGGGCATCGAGCGCACCGACAAGGTCGCCTTCAGCTTCCAGGGGCACCCCGAGGCGAGCCCCGGTCCGCATGATGTGGCCCCGTTGTTCGATCGCTTCATCGAAGCCATGGCCAAGCGCCGCTGATCCTCGCCGACTGACCCAAGGATTCGAGTAAGACCATGCCAAAACGTACAGATATCAAAAGCATCCTGATCCTCGGCGCCGGCCCCATCGTCATCGGCCAGGCCTGTGAGTTCGACTACTCGGGCGCTCAGGCCTGCAAGGCCCTGAAGGAAGAAGGCTTCCGCGTCATCCTGGTGAACTCCAATCCGGCCACCATCATGACTGACCCGGCCATGGCCGACGCCACCTACATCGAGCCGATCAAGTGGCAGACCGTTGCCAAGATCATCGAGAAGGAGCGCCCTGACGCCCTCCTTCCCACCATGGGCGGCCAGACCGCGCTGAACTGCGCCCTGGACCTGGAGCGCCACGGCGTCCTGGAGAAATTCGGCGTCGAGATGATCGGTGCCAATGCCGACACCATCGACAAGGCCGAGGACCGTTCGCGCTTCGACAAGGCCATGAAGGACATCGGCCTGGCGTGTCCGCGCTCCGGTATCGCCCACAGCATGGAAGAGGCCTATGGCGTCCTCGAGATGGTCGGCTTCCCCTGCATCATCCGTCCGTCCTTCACCATGGGCGGCACTGGTGGCGGTATCGCCTACAACCGCGAAGAGTTCGAAGAGATCTGCGCCCGTGGTCTGGACCTGTCCCCGACCAACGAGCTGCTGATCGATGAGTCGCTGATCGGCTGGAAGGAATACGAGATGGAGGTTGTCCGCGACAAGAAGGACAACTGCATCATCGTCTGCTCCATCGAGAACTTCGACCCGATGGGCGTGCACACCGGCGATTCCATCACCGTTGCGCCTGCGCAGACCCTGACCGACAAGGAATATCAGATCCTGCGTAACGCCTCCCTGGCGGTGCTGCGCGAGATCGGCGTCGAGACCGGCGGTTCCAACGTGCAGTTCGGCATCTGCCCGAACACCGGGCGCATGGTCGTGATCGAGATGAACCCGCGCGTGTCCCGCTCCTCCGCCCTGGCCTCCAAGGCTACCGGCTTCCCGATCGCCAAGATCGCCGCCAAGCTGGCCGTCGGCTACACCCTGGATGAGCTGCAGAACGATATCACCGGCGGCCGTACCCCGGCGTCCTTCGAGCCTGCCATCGACTAC
Source organism: Pseudomonas sp. ENNP23 (assembly GCF_001728945.1). Classification (NCBI taxonomy): domain Bacteria; kingdom Pseudomonadati; phylum Pseudomonadota; class Gammaproteobacteria; order Pseudomonadales; family Pseudomonadaceae; genus Pseudomonas; species Pseudomonas sp. ENNP23. The sequence continues at coordinate 71,594 of NZ_LYSP01000023.1, read as the reverse complement.
GTGGTGACCAAGGTCCCGCGCTTCGCCTTCGAGAAGTTCCCCAAGGCGGATGCCCGCCTGACCACCCAGATGAAGTCCGTGGGCGAAGTGATGGCTATCGGCCGTACCTTCCAGGAGTCCATGCAGAAAGCCCTGCGTGGTCTGGAAGTCGGCGTTGCCGGCTTCGATCCCAAGTTGGACCTGGCCGACCCCGAGGCCGATAGCATCCTCAAGCGCGAGTTGACCGTGCCGGGCGCGGAGCGCATCTGGTACGTGGCCGATGCCTTCCGTGCCGGCAAGACCGTTGAGGAGGTGTTCGAGCTCACTCGCATCGACGAGTGGTTCCTGATCCAGATCGAAGATCTGGTGAAGGAAGAGCGCCAGGTGCAGACTCTCGGCCTGTCCGGGATCGACTACGAGCTGATGCGCCGCCTCAAGCGCAAGGGCTTTTCCGACGCGCGCCTCGCCAAGCTGCTGGGTGTCACCGAGAAGAACCTGCGGGCTCATCGTCACAAGCTGAAAGTGCTGCCGGTGTACAAGCGCGTCGACACCTGCGCTGCCGAATTTGCCACCGACACTGCCTACATGTACTCGACCTACGAGGAAGAGTGCGAGGCGAACCCGTCCGGTCGCGACAAGATCATGATCCTGGGTGGCGGCCCCAACCGCATCGGCCAGGGAATCGAGTTCGACTACTGCTGCGTACACGCCGCGCTGGCGATGCGCGAAGACGGCTACGAGACCATCATGGTCAACTGCAACCCGGAGACCGTCTCCACCGACTACGACACCTCGGATCGCTTGTATTTCGAGCCGGTGACCCTGGAGGACGTGCTGGAGATCGTCCGCGTCGAGCAGCCCAAGGGCGTCATCGTGCAGTACGGCGGCCAGACCCCGCTGAAGCTGTGCCGCGCCCTCGAAGAGGCCGGTGTGCCGATCATCGGTACCAGCCCGGATGCCATCGACCGTGCCGAAGACCGCGAGCGCTTCCAGCAGATGGTCCAGCGTCTCAACCTGCGCCAGCCGGCCAATGCCACGGCCCGCAGCGAAGACGAGGCCCTGGCCCTGTCCAAGGGCATCGGCTACCCGATGGTGGTGCGCCCGTCCTACGTACTGGGCGGCCGCGCGATGGAAATCGTCTATCAGGAAGAAGAACTCAAGCGCTACATGCGTGAGGCCGTGAAGGTCTCCAACGACAGTCCGGTGCTGCTGGATCGCTTCCTCAACTGCGCCATCGAGGTGGACGTGGATGCGGTGTGCGACGGCGAAACCGTCGTGATCGGTGCGATCATGCAGCACATCGAGCAGGCCGGCGTGCACTCCGGTGACTCCGCGTGCTCGCTGCCGCCTTACTCGTTGCCGAAGCACATCCAGGACGAGATCCGCGAGCAGGTCAAGAAGATGGCCCTGGAGCTGGGCGTCGTCGGCCTGATGAACGTGCAGATGGCCGTGCAGGGCGAGGACATCTACGTGATCGAGGTGAACCCGCGCGCGTCCCGTACCGTGCCGTTCGTCTCCAAGTGCATCGGCGAGTCCCTGGCTAAGGTGGCGGCGCGCGTCATGGCAGGCAAGAGCCTGGCTGAGGTCGGCTTCACCCAGGAGATCATTCCGCCGTTCTTCAGCGTCAAGGAGGCGGTGTTCCCCTTCGCCAAGTTCCCGGGCGTCGACCCGATCCTTGGTCCGGAAATGAAGTCCACTGGCGAGGTCATGGGCGTGGGTGATACCTTCGGCGAGGCCTTTGCCAAGGCCCAGCTTGGTGCCAGCGAGATCCTCCCGAACTCCGGTACTGCCTTCATCAGCGTGCGCGAAGACGACAAGGCCGAAGCCGTTGAAGTCGCTCGCGACCTGGTGGCGCTGGGCTTCGAGGTCGTGGCGACTGCCGGTACCGCGCGTGTCATCGAGGCCGCCGGTCTGCCGGTACGCCGGGTGAACAAGGTGACCGAAGGTCGGCCCCACGTGGTCGACATGATCAAGAACGACGAGGTCACCCTGATCATCAACACCACCGAGGGGCGTCAGTCCATTGCCGACTCCTACTCGATCCGTCGTAACGCCCTGCAGCACAAGATCTACTGCACCACCACCATCGCGGCGGGGCAGGCGGTCTGTGAGGCGCTCAAGTTCGGTTCCGAGAAGACCGTGCGCCGCTTGCAGGATCTCCATGCAGGAATCAACGCATGACCAAGTTTCCGATGACCATCCAGGGCGCTCAGGCCCTGGAAGACGAACTCAAGGCGCTCAAGATCGAGCGCCCAAAGATCAGCCAGGCCATTGCCGAGGCGCGTGAGCTGGGCGATCTCAAGGAGAACGCCGAGTACCATGCTGCCCGCGAGCAGCAGGGCCTGGCCGAGGCGCGCATCCGCGACATCGAAGCCAAGCTGTCCAATGCCCACATCATCGACATCACCACCATCCCCCACAGTGGCAAGGTGATATTCGGTGTGACCGTAGACATCGCCAACGTCGAGACGGATGAAACCGTGACCTACCAGATCGTTGGCGACGACGAGGCCGACATCAAGCGCGGCAAGCTCTCGGTCAGCTCGCCCATCGCGCGAGCGCTGGTGGGCAAGGTCGAGGGTGATGTGGTGGTGGTGAAGACGCCCAGCGGCCTGGTCGAGTACGAGATCGTCGAGGTTCGCCATATCTGATCGGCGCTCGTCCCGTGCGGCTGTAGCCGGGTGGCAGCTGGCCCAGACATTCTGGGTCGGCGGCCTCTGGCTGCTGCATTTCGTGGTTCTGCCGGCCCTGGAGCGAGTGGGATTCGCGCCGTTGTTGGTGGAGGAGTTGTCTCGCAGCCTTTCCCCGCTGTTGGTGGGGTTTGCGGCATTCTGTGGCGTGCTTCAGTTGGGGTTGCTGGTCTGGCTGGAGGGTGCACGGAGCGTGCGGCGGGATTCGCGAGGGCAGCTGCTGTTAGTCATCCTGCTGGCGGCGACGATCTTTCTGGTCGTCAGCTTCTGGAAAGCCGAGTTCGCTCGCTTGTTGGCATTCAGCTACATGGTGCTGACGCTGTGTGGTGCGTTACTGGTCGTACAGCCCGTGCCGGGCAGTGATCGCCGCAGGGCGCGCTAAGTGGCGCCCCGTCGGCTTCAAGGCATCAAAGGCCGCTGAAGCGGCTGATGTTGGAGAGGTTGCGGTTGGGCTTGGGATTGCGGCGGTAGATCAGCGCCATCTTGCCGATGACCTGAACCAGTTCGCACTTGCCGACTTCGCAAAGCTCGTCAATCAGTGCGCGCCGATCCTCGCGTTCGGTGATGCGGAACTGCACCTTGATCAGTTCGTGATCGTTGAGCGCACGATCCAGTTCGGCCAGGACCCCTTCGGTCAGGCCGTTCTCGGCCACGATCAATACCGGTTTCAGGTGGTGGCCGATAGATTTGTATTGCTTCTTGTGCTCCTGAGAGAGCGCCATAATCAGACCCCTGCGAAAAAAGGCTGCTAGTTTACCCGAGTGACTTCGGGGCGCACAGCCGAACACGAGGTATCCCGTGGCCCGTTCCAAGACTAGCCATCGTTGGCTGAAAGAACATTTCGATGATCCCTACGTCAAGATGGCGCAGAAGGATGGTTATCGTTCGCGTGCCAGCTACAAGCTGCTGGAGATTCAGGAGAAGGACCGTATTCTTCGGCCCGGCATGACTGTGGTCGACCTCGGCGCTGCGCCGGGCGGCTGGTCCCAGGTCACCAGTCGGGTGATCGGCGATCGCGGGCGGCTCATCGCATCGGACATCCTTGAAATGGACAGCATCCCGGACGTTACCTTCATTCAGGGAGACTTCACCGACGATGTAGTCTTTGCCCGGATCCTCGAGGCGATTGGCGAGCACCCGGTCGACCTTGTGATTTCCGACATGGCCCCCAATATGAGTGGTGTCAGGGCGGCCGATCAGCCGCGTGCCATGTACCTGTGCGAGCTAGCGCTCGATCTTGCTGCGCGAGTCCTGACGCCGGGTGGCGATTTCCTGATCAAGATATTCCAGGGTGAGGGATTCGACCTCTACCACAAGCAGGTCAAGGAAATGTTCGACAAGGTGCTGATGCGCAAACCGCTTTCGTCGCGTGATCGCTCCCGTGAGCAATACCTGCTCGCGCGCGGCTTCCGCGGGGAATAGACTGCGACAGGCAGGTGGTTCGCGGGTCTCATGGAGTGGGACCGCCGTCACGGCGAGCGCCAGGCATCATAAAGGGTTACAGACGGCGCCTGCCGGCCGGCAGGGGTTGTGGTGTAAGTTAGGCCGGTTGATAACCAGCCGTCATGCGGGGCACGTTCCGTGACGGAGCCTGCTCCAGAGGGTAGCTAATTGAACGACATGGCAAAGAACCTGATCCTGTGGCTGATCATCGCCGCCGTACTGGTCACGGTGATGAACAACTTCTCCAGCCCCAGCGAACCGCAGACGCTGAACTATTCCGACTTCATCCAGCAGGTGAAGGACGGCAAGGTCGAGCGCGTCACCGTCGATGGCTATGTCATCACCGGCAAGCGCAATGACGGCGATACCTTCAAGACCATCCGGCCTGCCATCCAGGACAACGGCCTGATTGGCGACCTGGTCAACAACAATGTGGTCATCGAGGGGCGTCAGCCCGAGCAGCAGAGCATCTGGACCCAGTTGCTCGTTGCCAGTTTCCCCATTCTTGTGATCATCGCGGTGTTCATGTTCTTCATGCGCCAGATGCAGGGCGGTGGCGGTGGCCGTGGCGGACCGATGAGCTTTGGCAAGAGCAAGGCTCGCCTGCTGTCCGAAGACCAGGTGAAGACCACCCTGGCCGACGTCGCGGGTTGCGACGAAGCGAAGGAAGAGGTCGGCGAGCTTGTCGAGTTCCTGCGTGACCCCGGCAAGTTCCAGCGTCTGGGCGGCCGTATTCCCCGTGGTGTGCTGATGGTCGGTCCGCCCGGTACCGGCAAGACTCTCCTCGCCAAGGCGATCGCGGGCGAGGCCAAGGTTCCGTTCTTCACCATTTCCGGTTCTGATTTCGTCGAGATGTTCGTCGGTGTAGGCGCATCTCGCGTGCGCGACATGTTCGACCAGGCGAAGAAGCACGCTCCCTGCATCATCTTCATCGACGAGATCGACGCTGTCGGCCGTCATCGTGGTGCCGGCCTGGGTGGCGGGCACGATGAGCGCGAGCAGACCCTCAACCAGTTGCTGGTGGAAATGGACGGCTTCGAAATGAACGACGGCATCATCGTGATCGCCGCTACCAACCGTCCGGATGTGCTCGACCCGGCGTTGCTCCGCCCGGGCCGCTTCGACCGTCAGGTGGTTGTGGGTCTGCCGGATATCCGCGGGCGCGAGCAAATCCTCAAGGTGCACATGCGCAAGGTGCCGGTTGGCGACGACGTAGAACCTGCCGTTATCGCCCGTGGTACACCGGGGTTTTCGGGTGCTGACCTGGCAAACCTGGTCAACGAAGCCTCGCTCTTTGCTGCGCGCGTGAACAAGCGCATCGTCGAGATGCGCGAGTTCGAGCTGGCCAAGGACAAGATCATGATGGGTGCCGAGCGCAAGACCATGGTCATGTCCGAGAAAGAGAAGCTCAACACTGCCTACCACGAGGCTGGCCACGCGATCGTAGGTCGCGTCGTTCCGGAGCATGATCCGGTCTACAAAGTGTCGATCATTCCGCGTGGTCGTGCGCTGGGCGTCACCATGTTCCTCCCGGAGGAGGACCGCTACAGCCTGTCGAAGCGCGCCTTGATCAGTCAGGTCTGTTCGCTGTTCGGCGGCAGGATTGCTGAGGAAATGACTCTGGGTTTCGACGGTGTGACCACTGGTGCGTCGAACGACATCATGCGTGCGACCCAGATTGCGCGGAATATGGTGACCAAGTGGGGGCTGTCCGAGAAGCTCGGTCCGTTGATGTATGCGGAAGAGGAAGGTGAGGTGTTCCTGGGGCGTAGCGCCGGCAGCCAGCACTCGAATGTGTCCGCGCAGACCGCACAGCTCATCGATCAGGAGGTGCGCAGCATCATTGATCACTGCTACGCCACCGCCAAGCAGATTCTGGTGGACAACCGCGACAAGCTCGACATGATGGCTGAAGCGTTGATGAAGTTCGAAACCATCGACGCCGACCAGATCGACGACATCATGGCGGGTCGCCAGCCACGCGAGCCCAAGGATTGGCAAGGTGGCTCCGGCACTCCCGGCAAGCCTGCCCCGCGTGACGAGGCACCTCGCTCGGAGAATCCGATCGGTGGGCCCGCTGGCGAACACTAAGGATTCTTGATGAGTTCCACGCAGTACCCGACCCGGTTGCCTTGCGGCAACCGGGTTCTTGATTTGGGGCGCCCGCATATCATGGGCATCCTTAACGTAACCCCCGACTCCTTTTCCGATGGCGGTCGCTTCAGTCAGCGCGATGCCGCGCTGCGTCACGCCAGCGCCATGGTGGCGTCTGGGGCGACGCTCATCGATGTCGGTGGGGAGTCGACTCGGCCTGGCGCTCGCCCGGTCTCGCCTACCGAGGAGCTGGAGCGTGTCGCGCCAGTGGTCGAGGCGATTGCGCGCGAGCTGGATGTCATCATCTCCCTGGATACGTCCACCCCTGCCGTGATGCGGGAAGGCGCTAGGTTGGGCGCGGGCCTCATCAACGATGTGCGAGCCTTGCGCCGGGATGGAGCGCTGGATGCTGCCGCGGATAGTAGTCTTCCCGTGTGCCTGATGCACATGCGTGGAGAGCCCGGCAACATGCAGGATGCGCCTGCCTACGACGATGTCGTCCGGGAGGTCGGTGAGTTCCTGCGGGAGCGCATGAGAGCCTGCAGCGAGGCCGGTATTCCCGAGGAGCGAATCGTGCTCGATCCCGGGTTCGGTTTTGCCAAGAGCCTCCAGCACAATCTCGTGCTGTTCCGTCATTTGGCTGAGCTGGGGCGTCTTGGTCGCCCCCTGTTGGTCGGTGTGTCGCGGAAGAGCATGATCGGTCAGGTGCTGGGGCGTGATGTCGACCAGCGCCTGTACGGCAGTCTTGGGCTGGCAGCCCTGGCCGTCTCAAAGGGTGCGTGCATCCTGAGGGTTCACGATGTGGCCGAGACGGTTGATGTCATCAGAATGATCGCCGCAGTCGAAGCGGCGGAGTAGGAATCGCGGAGCAGTAGATGAGCAGAAAGTACTTTGGCACCGACGGCATTCGTGGGCACGTTGGGCAATTCCCGATCACCCCGGATTTCATGCTCAAGCTCGGCTGGGCGGCGGGCATGGCGTTCCGCAAACAGGGCAAGTGCCGCATCCTCATCGGCAAGGACACGCGGATCTCCGGCTACATGTTCGAGTCCGCCCTGGAGGCTGGTCTCTCTGCCGCCGGTGCCGACGTGATGCTGCTGGGGCCCATGCCCACGCCAGCGATTGCCTACCTGACGCGCACCTTCCTGGCGGATGCGGGCATCGTGATCAGTGCATCCCACAATCCTCACGGTGACAACGGCATCAAGTTCTTCTCTGGCCAGGGCGTTAAGCTTTCTGACGAGATCGAGTTGATGATCGAGGAGCTGCTCGATCAGCCGATGCAGGTAGTGGAGTCGGCTAACCTCGGCAAGGTTTCCCGGATCAATGACGCAGCGGGGCGCTACATCGAGTTCTGCAAAAGTACGGTGCCGATGAGCACGGACCTGGGCGGCATGAAGATCGTCGTCGATTGTGCCCACGGCGCGACCTACAAGGTGGCGCCGAGTGTGTTCCGTGAGTTGGGAGGCAACGTTTCGGTGCTTGCGGCGCAGCCCAATGGCCTGAACATCAACGACAAATGCGGCTCTACCCACATGCAAGCCTTGCAGGCCGAGGTCGTGGCCCAACATGCGGACATCGGTATTGCCTTCGATGGCGACGGCGACCGCGTGCTGATGGTCGACCACACGGGCGCCATCGTGGATGGGGATGAACTGCTGTACATCATTGCCCGCGATCTCCAGGAGCGGGGCAAGCTCAGCAATGATGGCGTTGTGGGTACGCTCATGACCAATCTTGGCCTTGAGCTGGCGCTTGCCGAGATGGGGATTCCCTTTACTCGTGCCAAGGTCGGTGATCGCTATGTGATTGCCGAGATGCACGAGCGTGGCTGGACACTGGGCGGGGAAAATTCCGGACACATCCTTTGCAGCTACTTCACCACCACCGGCGATGCCTTGATTGCGGCGTTGCAGGTGCTGCTGGCCCTGCAGCGCCGTGGCCAGTCGCTGGCGGAGGCTCGCCAGGGCATGCGCAAGTGCCCGCAGGTTCTTCTCAATGTCCGCTACAGCGGCGGAGGCCTGGATCCTGTCGAACACCCAGCCGTTAAGGACGCTTGTGCCAGGGTCACCGAGCGCATGGCGGGGCGCGGGCGCGTACTGTTGCGCAAGTCCGGCACCGAGCCGCTGGTACGTGTGATGGTCGAAGGGGATGACGAAAAGCAGGTTCGCACTTACGCCGAGGAGCTCGTGAAGGTTGTTTCCGAGGTATGTGCTTGATTTCGCTTGCTAGTTGGAAAAACCTCGGATAACATCTGCGCCCACTTTGATCGACGAGGTACGGCATGCGTCGCCCTTTGGTAGCTGGTAACTGGAAAATGCACGGTACCCGCGCCAGCGTCGCAGAGCTGATCAAAGGTCTTCATCAGCAGGTTGTGCCGGCTGATGTCGATGTGGTGGTCATCCCGCCTTCCCTGTACATCGCCCAGGTTGCTCAAGTGCTCGATGGTGGCTCCATTTCCATCGGTGCCCAGGATTGCGCGATAGAGCCCATGCAGGCTGCCCTTACCGGGGAGATTGCTGCGGTTCAATTGGAAGATGCAGGTTGCAAGTGGGTCCTCGTTGGTCACTCCGAGCGTCGTTTGATTCTTGGTGAGCGTAATGATGTGGTGAGTCGCAAGTTTGCTGCGGCTCAGGCGTGCGGTCTGGTTCCGATTCTCTGTGTCGGTGAGACCCGCGAGCAGCGTGAGGCAGGTGAAACCCTGTGTGTGGTTGGTGAGCAGATTGGTAGCGTCATCGAGGAGCTGGGTGTTGGTGCCTTCTCTTCTGCGGTAATCGCGTATGAGCCCGTGTGGGCGATCGGTACCGGTTTGACTGCTTCTCCTATTCAGGCGCAAGAAGTTCATGCTGCGATCCGCTCGCAATTGTCGGTCGAGAGTGTCGAGATAGCGGCGGGTGTAAGAATTCTGTACGGCGGCAGTGTGAAGGCTGCCAGTGCGGCTGAGTTGTTCGGGATGCCGGATATTGATGGGGGGCTTGTGGGTGGAGCCTCCCTGAATGCAGATGAGTTCGGTGCGATTTGTCGTGCCGCAGGAAGCTGACGAGATGCTTGAAACTGTCGTTATCGTGGTGCACCTGCTCGTCGCCATCGGCGTTGTGGTTCTGGTGTTGCTGCAACATGGTAAAGGCGCGGATGCAGGCGCTTCGTTTGGTGCAGGTGCTTCTGGTACTGTTTTCGGAAGCCAAGGTTCTGCTACCTTTCTGAGTCGCTTTACTGGTATACTCGCCGCGGTTTTTTTCATTACCAGTCTGGGTTTAGCATTCTTTGCTAAGCAAAAGGCTGAGGCTCTGAGTCACGTTGGTCTGCCGGATCCGGCCGCCATTGAGGTTCAGCAGCAAAAGCCGGCATCTGATGATGTGCCGGTGCTCGAAGAGCAGAAGCCCGCAGAATCTGCAGGTGACGTTCCGCAAGCTCCAGAGCAGAAGTAAGGCAAGTTTTGCCGAGGTGGTGGAATTGGTAGACACGCTACCTTGAGGTGGTAGTGGCCATAGGCTGTAGGGGTTCGAGTCCCCTCCTCGGTACCATGCAAGACAAGAAGGCCCGCAGTAGCGGGCTTTCTTGCTGGAGGAGTGTCAGGTTGACCGGGCTTCTGTCTGGTCGTATACTCCGGGCCCAGCTTTGACGCGGGGTGGAGCAGTCTGGTAGCTCGTCGGGCTCATAACCCGAAGGTCGTTGGTTCAAATCCAGCCCCCGCAACCAGTTCAAGCAGAGCCCCTTTTAAGGGGCTTTTTGCTAGCTGGATCACTTTGCCATCGGTTTCGGATGGCTTTCATGATGGGCGTTACGCCCATTTTTTATTTCTACGGCATGCGAGGGCAAACAGGTGTCGAGCAAGCTAGAACAGTTGCAGGCCTTGCTGGCCCCGGTGGTCGAGGCGCTCGGCTATCAATGCTGGGGTATCGAGTTCCTGTCGCAGGGGCGACATTCGCTGCTGCGCGTCTACATCGATCATGAGAACGGTATCCTCATCGACGATTGCGAAAAGGTCAGTCGCCAGATCAGTGGTGTTCTCGATGTGGAGGACCCCATCTCCAGTGAGTACACCCTCGAGGTGTCCTCGCCCGGCATGGATCGTCCGTTGTTCAAGCTTGAGCAGTTCGCGGCCCATGCCGGAGAGCTCGTGAAAATCAAGTTGCGTTCTCCCTACGAGGGCCGGCGCAACTTCCAGGGTCTCCTCCGCGGGGTGGAGGAACAGGATGTGGTGGTTCTCGTCGAGGATCACGAGTACCTGTTGCCGATCGACCTGATCGACAAGGCCAACATTATTCCCCGTTTTGACTGAGACGCGGATCCCGCGGGTCCCAATGGATTGCGAAAGGCGAGGCGTACGATGAGCAAAGAAGTACTGCTGGTTGTAGAGTCGGTATCCAACGAGAAAGGGGTGCCGGCAGGTGTGATTTTCGAAGCCCTGGAGCTGGCACTGGCCACCGCTACCAAGAAACGCTTCGAGGACGAGGTTGACCTGCGTGTGTCCATCAACCGGCACACGGGTAGCTATGACACCTTCCGTCGCTGGGCGGTGGTGGACGACGAGAATTTCGAGGACCCGGCCATCCAGCTGACCCTCGACCAGGCCCAGGCCCGTGACGAAGACGCCAAGATCGGCGACGTCATCGAAGAGAAGATCGAATCCATCGAGTTCGGTCGTATCGCTGCCCAGACCGCCAAACAGGTCATCGTTCAGAAGGTGCGCGAGGCCGAGCGTGCACAGGTGGTCGAGGCCTACCGCGAGAGGCTGGGCGACATCATTTCAGGTACGGTCAAGAAGGTCACCCGTGACAACGTGATCGTTGACCTGGGCAACAACGCCGAGGCGCTGCTGGCTCGTGAGGACATCATCCCCCGTGAGACCTTCCGCGTCGGCGCCCGTGTCCGCGCCCTGCTGAAGGAAATCCGCACCGAGAACCGTGGTCCGCAACTGATCCTCTCGCGCACCGCGCCGCAGATGCTGATCGAGCTGTTCCGCATTGAAGTGCCGGAAATCGCCGAAGAGCTGATCGAAGTGATGGCCGCCTCCCGTGATCCAGGTTCGCGCGCCAAGATCGCTGTTCGCTCCAAGGACAAGCGCATCGACCCGCAGGGCGCCTGCATCGGCATGCGTGGCTCCCGCGTTCAGGCTGTTTCCGGCGAACTGGGCGGTGAGCGTGTCGATATCGTCCTGTGGGACGACAACCCCGCTCAGTTCGTCATCAACGCCATGGCTCCGGCCGAAGTGGCGGCGATCATCGTCGACGAAGATGCCCATGCCATGGACATCGCCGTTGCCGAAGACAACCTCGCCCAGGCCATCGGCCGTGGCGGCCAGAACGTTCGCCTGGCCAGCCAGCTGACCGGCTGGACCCTGAACGTGATGACCGAGGCGGACATCCAGGCCAAGCAGCAGGCCGAGACCGGCGACATCATGCAGTCCTTCGTCGATGAACTCGGCGTGGATGAAGAGCTGGCTCAGGTGCTGGTCGAGGAAGGTTTCACCAGCCTCGAAGAGATCGCCTACGTGCCCATGGAAGAGATGCTGAGCATCGATGGCTTCGACGAGGACATCGTCAACGAGCTGCGTGCCCGCGCCAAGGATCGCCTGCTGACCAAGGCGATCGCGACCGAAGAGAAGCTGGCCGATGCCCAGCCCGCCGAGGACCTGCTGGAACTCGAGGGCATGGACAAGGAACTGGCGGTCGAACTGGCGGTGCGTGGCGTAATCAATCGTGAAGACCTGGCCGAGCAGTCGATCGACGACCTGCTCGACATCGACGGCATGGACGAAGAGCGTGCCGGCAAGCTGATCATGGCCGCCCGAGCCCATTGGTTCGAGTAAGCAGTGCGGCCTGAGGAGAGAAGTGCATGACGCAAGTCACGGTGAAAGAACTGGCCAAGGTGGTCGATACACCGGTGGAGCGCCTGCTGCAGCAGATGCGTGAGGCAGGCCTGCCTCACAGCAGCGCCGACCAGGTGGTGACCGACAGTGAAAAACAGGCGCTGCTCGCGCACCTGAAGAGCAGCCATGGCGAGCGCCTGGAAGAGCCCCGCAAGATCACGCTGCAGCGCAAGACCACCACCACCCTGAAGGTGGCGGGCAGCAAGACCATCAGTGTCGAAGTGCGCAAGAAGAAGACCTACGTCAAGCGCAGCCCTGACGAGATCGAAGCAGAGAAGCAGCGCGAACTGGAAGAGCAGCGCGCCGCCGAAGAGGCCGCACGCGCCAAGGCCGAGGAAGAGGCCAAGCGCCGCGCCGAGGAAGAGGCCCGCCGTGAGGCTGACGCCCGTGCCAAGGACGCTGCTCGCAGCCCCGAGGCTTCGGCAGCAGTGGCTCCTGCTGCTGCTCCTGCAGGCCAGGCGGCTCCGGTTGCTGGCGCCGCGGCTCCTGCACCTGGCGCAGCGGGCGCTCGTCGCGAAGAGCCTCGCCGTCCGGAACGCGCCCGGGACGAAGACGACCGTCGCGACCGCAAGCAAGCCCAGCACCGTCCCTCCGCCAAGGAGAAGGAAAAGGTGCCGTCGCCGCGTATTGCTCCGCGCAGCACCGAGGAAGAGAGCGACAGCTACCGTCGCGGTGGCCGTGGCAAGTCCAAGCTCAAGAAGCGCAACCAGCACGGGTTCCAGAGCCCGACGGGGCCGATCGTGCGAGAAGTCAGCATCGGTGAGACCATCACCGTGGCAGAACTGGCGGCCCAGATGGCCGTCAAGGGCGCCGAAGTGGTCAAGTTCATGTTCAAGATGGGCAGTCCTGTAACCATCAACCAGGTGCTCGATCGCGAGACCGCGCAGTTGGTCGTCGAGGAGATGGGCCACAAGGTCAAGCTCGTCAACGAGAACGCCCTGGAAGACCAACTGGCCGAGTCGCTGAAGTACGAAGGCGAGTCGTTCTCCCGTGCACCGGTCGTGACCGTCATGGGGCACGTCGACCACGGCAAGACCTCGCTGCTCGACTACATCCGTCGTGCCAAAGTGGCGTCGGGCGAAGCCGGTGGCATCACCCAGCACATCGGTGCCTACCATGTGGAAACCCCGCGCGGCATGGTCACCTTCCTCGACACCCCCGGTCACGCCGCGTTCACCGCCATGCGGGCCCGTGGTGCCAAGGCTACTGACATCGTCATCCTCGTGGTGGCGGCTGATGACGGCGTGATGCCGCAGACCCAGGAAGCGGTTCAGCACGCGAAAGCCGCTGGCGTGCCGATCGTGGTTGCCATCAACAAGATGGACAAGCCGGAAGCCAACCCGGACAACATCAAGAACGGCCTGGCCGCGCTGGATGTGATCCCCGAGGAGTGGGGCGGCGACACCCAGTTCGTGCCCGTTTCGGCCAAAGCCGGTACCGGCGTCGACGAACTGCTGGAGGCTGTTCTGCTGCAGGCCGAGGTGCTCGAACTCACTGCCACCCCGTCCGCTCCCGGCCGGGGTGTCGTGGTCGAGTCCCGCCTGGACAAGGGCCGTGGCCCGGTGGCCACCCTGCTGGTCCAGGACGGTACCCTGCGTCAGGGCGACATGGTCCTGGTGGGCGTCAACTACGGCCGCGTTCGCGCCATGCTCGACGAGAACGGCAAGTCCATCAGGGAAGCTGGCCCGTCGATCCCCGTGGAAATCCTCGGTCTCGACGGCACCCCGGATGCGGGTGACGAAATGACCGTGGTGGCCGACGAGAAGAAAGCCCGCGAAGTGGCCCTGTTCCGTCAGGGCAAGTTCCGCGAGGTCAAGCTGGCTCGTCAGCACAGCTCGAAGCTGGAGAACATTTTCGAGACCATGGGGCAGGACGAGAAGAAGACCCTCAACATCGTGCTCAAGTCCGATGTGCGTGGTTCTCTGGAAGCCCTGCAGGGTGCCCTGTCCGACCTCGGCAACGACGAAGTCCAGGTACGTGTGGTCGGTGGCGGCGTCGGTGGTATCACCGAGTCCGATGCCAACCTGGCGCTGGCCTCCAATGCCGTGCTGTTCGGCTTCAACGTGCGTGCTGACGCCGGCGCGCGCAAGATCGTCGAGCAGGAAGGCATCGACCTGCGCTACTACAACGTCATCTACGACATCATCGAGGACGTCAAGAAGGCCCTCACCGGCATGCTCGGCAGCGATGTGCGCGAGAACATCCTGGGCACCGCCGAGGTGCGCGATGTGTTCCGTTCGCCGAAGTTCGGCGCCATCGCCGGCTGCATGGTCATCGAGGGTACTGTCCATCGGAACCGCCCGATCCGCGTACTGCGCGACGACGTGGTGATCTTCGAAGGCGAACTGGAATCCCTGCGCCGCTTCAAGGACGACGTGTCCGAAGTGCGGAACGGCATGGAGTGCGGTATCGGCGTGAAGAGCTACAACGACGTGAAGGTCGGCGACAAGATCGAGGTCTTCGAGAAGGTCCAGGTGGCCCGCTCGCTCTGAGTGGCCACTGACCAGAAGCTGGGAGCCGGGTGCTGCGCGGAGTGATTACGCCGCCAGTTCCAGCTCCCGGCTTTTTGGTTTTTGAGTGAGTACCGATTTATGCCAAAAGAATACAGCCGCACCCAGCGCATCGGTGACCAGATGCAGCGCGAACTGGCCCTGCTGATCCAGCGTGAGGTCAAGGACCCGCGCCTGGGCATGGTCACCATCACCGGCGTCGAAGTGGCGCGGGATCTCGGCCATGCCAAGATCTTCATCACCGTGATGGGCCAGGACGACAACGCCGAAGTCATCCGTCTCAACACCGAGATCCTCAATGACGCAGCGGGTTACCTGCGCATGCTGCTGGGCAAGTCCATGAAGCTGCGCACCGTGCCTCAACTGCACTTCCACTACGATGCCAGCATCCGTCGGGGCGCCGAGCTTTCCGCGCTGATCGAGCGTGCGGTGGCCGAAGACCGTCGGCATCAGGGTGATGAGGACTGACGGTGGCCCAGGTCAAGCGTATCCGCCGCGATGTGAGCGGCATCCTCATCCTCGACAAGCCCCGTGGCATGAGCTCCAACCAGGCCCTGCAGAAGGTCCGCTGGCTGCTCAATGCGGAGAAGGCCGGCCACACTGGCAGCCTCGATCCCCTGGCCACGGGCGTGTTGCCCCTGTGCTTCGGTGAAGCCACCAAGTTTTCCCAGTACCTCCTGGACGCCGACAAGGGCTACGAGACCGTTGCCCAACTGGGCGTCACCACCACCACCGGCGATGCCGAAGGCGAGGTGCTCGAACGGCGCGACGTGACCGTTGGTCGCGACGAGCTGGAGGCGGCCCTGGCGCGCTTCCGGGGTGAAATCCAGCAGGTGCCGCCGATGTACTCGGCCCTGAAGAAGGACGGGCAGCCCCTCTATAAGCTGGCTCGTGCCGGCGAAGTAGTGGAGCGCGAGGCGCGTTCTGTTACTATTGCGCGCCTGGAACTGCTGGCCCTCGATTCAACCAATGCCACGCTTTCCGTCAGTTGCAGCAAAGGCACCTACATTCGCACCCTGGTCGAGGACCTTGGCCAGGTGCTGGGGTGTGGTGGCCACGTCGCTGAACTGCGTCGCACCCAGGCCGGCCCCTTCAACCTGTCCCAGGCCATCAGCCTCGAGGAACTGGAGAAGGCCCACGCCGAAGGTGGCAACGAAGCGCTCGATCGCTTCCTGCTCCCCTCCGACAGTGGTCTGGAGCACTGGCCCCTGGTGCAACTGAGCGAACACAGTGCCTATTACTGGCTGCATGGGCAGCCGGTAAGGGCTCCCGAAGCGCCGAAGTTCGGCATGCTGAGGGTGCAGGATCATACCGGTCGCTTCATCGGTATCGGTGAAGTGAGCGATGACGGGCGCATAGCGCCACGTCGACTGATTCGGTCGGAATGACCGATTCGAGGGTGGCTGTTAATAGGCACGGTCACACCTCTTTTTAAAACACGGGATTCGTTCCCGGCCTATTACTCTCAGAGGAAGCCCATCATGGCACTGAGCGTTGCTGAGAAAGCCCAGATCGTTAACGAGTACAAGCAAGCTGAAGGCGATACCGGTTCTCCGGAAGTGCAGATCGCACTGCTGACCGCCAACATCAACAAGCTGCAGGATCACTTCAAGGCCAACGGCAAAGACCACCACTCCCGTCGTGGTCTGATCCGCATGGTTAACCAGCGTCGCAAGCTGCTGGACTACCTGAAGGGTAAGGACACCACTCGTTACAGCGCCCTGATCGGTCGTCTGGGTCTGCGTCGCTAAGACGCATTCGAGCTGGAAGCTGGAAGCCGGAAGCTGGAAGCAGGACATCGCGCTTGCTTCCAGCTTCTGGTTTCCAGCTTCAGGCTTTTTGAGGAAGACGGCGGGTCCGACTCCCGCGCCTTTCGCAGATTTCCCCCAAGGCAACAAAAGAGAAGGAAAACACCGTGAACCCGGTAATCAAGAAGTTCCAATTCGGTCAATCGACCGTCACCCTCGAGACTGGCCGTATCGCCCGTCAAGCCAGCGGCGCCGTTCTGGTCACCGTTGATAACGATGTCACCGTCCTGGTGACCGTGGTTGGTGCCAAGCAGGCCGACCCGGGCAAGGGTTTCTTCCCGCTGTCCGTGCACTACCAGGAAAAGACCTACGCCGCCGGGCGCATCCCTGGTGGTTTCTTCAAGCGTGAAGGCCGGCCCTCCGAGAAAGAGACCCTGACCTCCCGCCTGATCGACCGCCCGATCCGCCCGCTGTTCCCCGAAGGCTTCCTCAACGAAGTGCAGGTCATCTGCACCGTCGTCTCCACCAACAAGAAGACTGATCCGGACATCGCTTCCATGATCGGTACTTCCGCTGCCCTGGCCATCTCCGGCATCCCGTTCGCCGGCCCGATCGGCGCGGCTCGCGTGGCTTACCACGAGAGCACCGGCTACCTGCTGAACCCCAACTACGAGCAGCTCAAGGCCTCCAGCCTCGACATGGTCGTGGCCGGTACCCAGGACGCCGTGCTGATGGTCGAATCCGAAGCCGATGAGCTGACCGAAGACCAGATGCTGGGCGCCGTGCTGTTCGCCCACCAGGAATTCCAGGCCGTCATCAATGCCGTCAAGGAATTCGCCGCCGAAGCGGGCAAGCCGACCTGGAACTGGACCGCTCCCGCCGAGAACACCGCCCTGCTCAGCGCCATCAAGGCCGAGTTCGGCGAGGCCATCTCCCAGGCCTACACCATCACCATCAAGCAGGACCGCTACAACCGCCTCGACGAGCTGCGCGACCAGGTCGTCGCTCGCTTCGCTGGCGAGGAAGCCGGCCAGTTCCCGGTGGGTGAAGTGAAGGATGCCTTCGGCCTGCTGGAATACCGCACCGTTCGCGAGAACATCGTCAACGGCAAGCCGCGTATCGACGGCCGTGACACCCGCACCGTCCGCCCGCTGAAGATCGAAGTCGGCGTACTGGACAAGACCCACGGTTCCGCCCTGTTCACCCGTGGCGAAACCCAGGCCCTGGTCGTTGCCACCCTCGGCACCGCCCGTGACGCCCAACTGCTGGACACCCTGGAAGGCGAGCGCAAGGACGCCTTCATGCTGCACTACAACTTCCCGCCCTTCTCGGTGGGTGAGTGCGGTCGCATGGGCAGCGCCGGTCGCCGCGAAATCGGCCACGGCCGCCTGGCCCGTCGTGGCGTCGCCGCCATGCTGCCGAAAGGCGACGAGTTCCCCTACACCATTCGAGTGGTGTCCGAGATCACCGAATCCAACGGTTCCAGCTCCATGGCTTCGGTCTGCGGCGCCTCCCTGGCCCTGATGGACGCCGGTGTGCCGATGCGCGCTCCGGTGGCCGGTATCGCCATGGGCCTGGTGAAGGAAGGTGACAAGTTCGCCGTCCTGACCGACATCCTGGGTGACGAAGACCACCTGGGCGACATGGACTTCAAGGTGGCCGGTACTGCCAAGGGCGTCACCGCCCTGCAGATGGACATCAAGATCAACGGCATCACCGAAGAGATCATGGAGATCGCCCTGGAGCAGGCACTGGAAGCACGCCTGAACATCCTCGGCCAGATGAACCAGGTCATCGCCGAGTCCCGCAGCGAGCTGTCCGAAAACGCCCCGACCATGCTGGCCATGAAGATCGACTCGGACAAGATCCGCGACGTCATCGGCAAGGGCGGCGCCACCATCCGCGGCATCTGCGAAGAGACCAAGGCCTCCATCGACATCGAAGACGATGGCAGCGTGAAGATCTTCGGCGAGACCAAGGAAGCCGCCGAGGCCGCCAGGCAGCGCGTTCTGGCCATCACCGCAGAAGCGGAGATCGGCAAGGTCTACGTCGGCAAGGTCGAGCGCATCGTTGATTTCGGTGCCTTCGTCAACATCCTTCCCGGCAAGGATGGCCTGGTGCACATCTCGCAGATCAGCGACAAGCGCATCGACAAGGTCACCGACGTCCTGCAGGAAGGCCAGGAAGTGAAGGTCCTGGTGCTGGACGTGGACAACCGCGGCCGCATCAAGCTGTCCATGAAGGATGTCGAGGCTGCTGAAGCTTCCGGCGTCTGATAACCGGTCGGCTGTATGAAAGAGGGCCCCTTGCGGGCCCTCTTTCGTTTCTCGGAGAATGGCGCGCCGCCAGTCGCCCACAAGGATTCCAGGTCATGGAAAAGACCTACTGCAAGTACCACCAGGCCCAGCCTGCCACCTGGCACTGCCCGGCCTGCGAGCGTCACTTCGGTGACTGCTGCATCCCCCTCAATGCCGAACGCCCGGACGAATCCCCGGCCTGCCCGCTGTGCCGCGCCCAACTGCACTTCCTGGGCGCCGCCAACACCGCCCAGCCGTTCTGGGAGCGTATCCCGCAGTTCTTCCTCTACGGCCTGCAGACCGGCCCCCTGGCCTTTGCCGCCGTGCTCGGCCTGGCCAGCCTGTTCATGCCGCGCTCGATCATCCTCTGGGTCGCGCTGTTCAGCATCGCCACCAAGTACTTCCACAGCGTCATCGAAGCGGCCAGCGAAGGTTCCCGCGAGGCCCCCGGGCTGGCCACCGCCTTCGTCGGTGAGGGCTTCCTGCTGTTCATCAAGCAACTGGTGGTGTTCCTGGTGGCCTTCGCCGTGCTCTGGCTGGCTGCCGATTTCCACAGCGAGGCCCTGTTCTGGGCCGTGAACATCGGCCTCATGCTGCTGATGCCGGCGAGCATCATCCGCCTGGCCCTGAACAAGGAACTCGGTGCCGCGCTGAGCCCCGAACAGCTCGGCGATGTGATCAAGGCCATGGGCTGGCGCTACCTGATCCTCTGCGTGTTCCTGTTCATCCTCTGGCAGTCGCCCGGTTACGTCACCGTGCTACTGGCCCACGGCCTGCCGCGCGTGGTGCTGATGCCCATCGCCGCCTTCCTGTTCGGTTATTTCGGCGTGGTCATGTGCGCCATGATGGGCTACGCGGTGTTCCAGTATCAGGGTGCCCTGGGCTTCGCGATTGCAGAAGAGGGCGGGCATGAGGGGTACCCCGAGCCGGAGTGGCGCCGCCGCCGCGCCCTCGCCGAGGCCGAGGTGCGGGTGAAGGAGGGGCAGAGTGCCGCCGCGCTGGAGACCCTCACCGCGGCTCTGGAGCGGGACCCGAACGACCTGCGCCTGAACGAGCGCTTTCACCAACTGCTGTTCGGCCTCAACGAAACCGCCCGCTGCCTGCGCCACCTTGCCCACTACCTGCCCATCGCCGCCCGCGAGAACCCGGCGCTGGGGGCCACCGCGCTGCTCAATGCCCGCCGGCTGAAGGCGGACTACCTGCCGGAGGACCCGCAGGTCTGCGAGCGCATCGCTGCGGCCCTGGTGGATCGCCACAAGGCCAAGGAAGCCATCAGCCTGTTGCGCAACCTGCACCAGCGCTTCCCGGACTACCCCAACGTCCCCCGTGCCTATTTGCTGGCAGCCCGGGCTTTGGCCGAACAGCTCGGCCAGGTGGAGCAGGCCGGCAAGCTGCTCGCCTTCATCCGGGCCCGCTACCCGGCCACGCCGTTGCTCGGCGAAGTGACGGCGCTGGAGTCCACCCTGGCCCGCCTGGCGGGCTGAGCAGTCGTGCAAAGTGCACGCGCCGCTTGGCTGCATCCTGCAATCTGCAAGCCGAGCGGTGCTTTGACTTATTTTTAAGTAATTGATTTAAAAGGATTAATTTTGTTCTGCAAGGCTGGCACAGGCCTTGCGATACCTACAGTGACTGCAGACAGGACAAGGCTGCAGAACAGTGTGAGTAACAGGAGAATCCTCATGAAAAAGTCCTTCCACAGCGTCACCCTTGCCGCCGTAGCTGCCGCCGCCCTCAGCCTGCCCCTGGCCGGCAATGTCTTCGCCGCCCAGGCCGCCCCGATCCAACTGGCGGCCAACACCGTCGACAAGGCTGAAGAAGCCGTGTCCGACACCTGGATCACCAGCAAGGTGAAATCCAGCTTCCTGGCCGACAAGAACCTCAGCGCCCTGGACATCAAGGTCGAGACCAACAAAGGCGTGGTCGCCCTGTCCGGCGTGGTGGCCAGCGATGCCGAGCGTGACCTGGCCATCAGCACCGCCAAGTCCATCAAGGGCGTGACCGCTGTCGCTGCCGACGGCCTGAAGTCCGCTGAATGATTCCTGGCGCCGCCCTGCAGGGCGGCGCCCACCCGAGGAGGCAATGCCATGAACGCTGACATCATCAAAGGCAAGTGGAAGCAACTCAGCGGCCGCATCAAGGAGCGCTGGGGCAACCTGACCGATGACGACCTGGATATCGCCGAAGGCCACAGCGAATACCTGGTGGGCAAGCTCCAGGAGCGCTACGGCTGGAGCAAGGAGCGCGCGCAGGACGAGCTGCGTGACTTCAGCAGCCGCCTCTGAGCCTGATCCGTACACATCGATCCCCGCTTCGGCGGGGATCGTCGTTTCCGGGGTTCAGCGGGCCAGGTGAGCGCGGTAGAGGCCAAGCTGCCGGGTCTGCTCGGCGTCGGGGAAGGCCTTGTTGAGGAAGGCGGCCAGCTCCGCAACGCCCCGCAGATCCTGGCGTTGCCCCAGTTGCTTGGCCAGCGCCAGGGTCATCACCGGCAGTTGTGCAGGGGCCGGTGTCTGCCGGGCGATCACCCGCCACACCCCCAGGGCGGCCGGGCCTTCGCCCAGCTTGAGCAGTCGCTGCAGCAGGTTGGCCAGCACGGCCGGGTGTTGCAGCCACTGCTGTTCGGGAGTGCTGAGGTCCGTGGCCATCTGCAGCAGCAGGCCCCGTGCAGGCGTTGGGTCCGGCAGCGCGAAGACCTGTTTGAGCACGGCGCTGGCCAGAGGCTTGTCCTTGCGGGTGCGGGCAACCGGATAGAGGCGCTCCAGCAACGCCACCCGACCCGGGTAGCGGGCCAGCAGGTCCAGCCCGCGTTCTGGCACCTGGTCCAGGGCGAAACGCCCGATCAGGGCGTCCAGTGCGGCCAGTTCGCGCTTGAACGGTGCGTCCGGGTCTTCCTTGGCCAGGTACTGCTCGTCCACCTTCAACGCGCCGATGCGCCGGGGCAGCCAGGTGCCGAGGAAGCCTGAGGCGAGGCCCCCCAGGTGGGCGTAGTAGTTGACGTGGTCATTGGCCAGCAGCAGCCCGTAGAGTTCCTTGCCCATCCAGATGGGCAGGATCCACAGAGCGGGGGCCTTGAAGTAGCCCATCATCGGGCCGAGCCAGTAGAAGAAATTGATCCGCCGCAGGGCGTAGACGCCGATGTACATCCCCATCAGCCCCGCCACTGCGCCCGAGGCGCCGATACCGGGCACCCAGCCCGGGTCCATCGCCCACCACAGCAGGTGCGAGGCCAGGCCGCTGGCCAGGTACAGCCCCAGGTAGGCCGCGGCACCCAGCGCGCGCTCCAGGGCGAAGCCGCAGATGAACAGGAAGATCATGTTGCCCAGCAGGTGGTCGAAGCTGCCGTGGAGGAACATCGCCCCGAACAGCCCTTCCACCGTGAAGCGCTTGGGGATGAAGCCGAAGCGGTAGCTGCTCAGGCTGTTCCGCGCGGCCTCGGCGGGCGCCCGCGCGCGCTGCCAGGCCGGGTCGGCCTGGAAGGCGGCCGAACGGTGCAGTTCGTCTTCGAACTCCAGGTCCCGCAGGGCGTAGAGCGCCAGGTCGTGCCGGCGGGCGGAGTCGAGGGCGCGGCGTTCCTCCGGGTCCAGTTCATGGCGCTTGCTCAGGCTCTCGACGAACAGCGCGCGCTCGCGGTTGAGCAGGCCGGCGTCGAGATACGCCTGCACCGCCTCCTCGGAACGCGTCGCGTCGCCACCCTGGTAGACGAAGTAGATCAGGGCGTTGAGTACGACGAGGAACAGCGTGACGACCGGCGGGCGTTTCCAGTCCAGGGGGTGTTCGGCGGGGAGGATGACCAAGCGTGACGTCCTTGTCGCGTAGAGGGTTCAGTCGAGCGGGTCAGTCCCGCTTGCTCTCGACAGTGCTGAGGCGGCCGCCGACGAAGTCGAGGTAGTAGTACATGCCGTTCACAGGGCCATAGACCCACTCTTCCACTTGCATTTCCTGGCGGCCACTGCGCGTTTCGGAGTAGCCGATGAGGTTGCGCGAAGCGGGCTCGCCGCACTTGCGCAGCACCTCCACGGCGCGGTCGCCTTCGCTGACCAGGGCGCTGCCGCAGCGGAAGGTCGCTGCCGAGGCATCGAGGCTCGCCACGGCGAAGGGCAGGGCGAGCAGGGGGAGCAGACGTCGAATCATGGTTGGGCATCCTGTCCGGTTGAAAAAGGCGGCAGAGCCTAGCACTGCCGGTTCTGGGCTGTCAGTCGCCGCGCTTGCTCTCGATCTTGCGCAGCTTGTTCCCCTCGAAACGCAGGAACTGGTACATGCCGTTGCGCGGCCCGTAGACCCATTCCTCCACCAGCACTTCGCTCTCCTGGCCGTAGCGGTCCACCACGTTGCGGTAGCCGAGGCTGTTGCGGCTGGCGGGGTCGCCGCACTTGCGCAGGACCTGGGTGGTGCTGTCCTCCAGGCTGATCAGCCCGCCGTTGCCGCAGCGGAGGGTGGAGGAGGCGTTGGCATGGGCTGCGCTCAGCAGCAGAAGGGGCAGGGCAAGCAGGTATCGGGCTTTCACGAAGGGTTCCATCCAGTTGAACGGGGTCCAGCCTACGCCGCCCTTGTGCGTCTGTCAGCAGGGCGGCGTGTGCGGAGGGTCACGCCTGGCTGTTGGACTGCGCAGGCGGCACCGAATTCCGCGTCATTCGGTGCCCAGATGCAGGGGCGTGTCCACGCGGCCATCCTGGCCGGCTTCACCGAGGCTGACGTCGAGCAGGTAGACCCGCTCGTCCTGCAGGCCGCCACGGTCCACCAGGTAGGCCTTGATCGCCGCTGCACGGGCCTGGGCCAGTTGACGCAGCAGCAGTTCGCTCTGGGCCCAGGAACCGATCACCGCTTCGCGCATCTTTGCCGTGCGCTCGTCGCTGTCCAACTGGGCCCATTCGGCCGGTGGCTGCTGCTTGAGGCGGGTGCGGTAGATGCCTTCGAGCATCGGCGGCTTCTCGCTGTCCGGCACTTCCATCAGTGAGGCGTCGGCGGGGACCTTGTCGCCGCGGCGCTGGGCGATCTTGTAGTAGGTGCGCTGGTACTCGCGCTCCAGTCGGGCAGCGGCCAGCAGCGGCCCGTCCACGGCGGTGGCGCTCATGCCTTCGATCTCCAGGCGCAGGGCGGGGCGCTCCTGCAGGGCCTGGGCCAGGGTGCTCAGGCCCTTCTGCGCGTCGGCGGAAAGCTCGTCGCTACCCGCATCGAAAGGCACGTTGCTGAGGTCGTGTTCGCCACCGCCGGAGACCAGCCCGGCGACGAACTTGAAGGGGGCCTGGGCGGCGCGCAGCACCAGGTTGCGCAGGGTCTGCCAGACGATGGGGGCGACGCTGAACTGCGGGTCGTTGAGGTTGCCGGCCACCGGCAGCTGGATGTCGATCTTGCCTTCAGTGTCTTTCAGCAGGGCCACCGCCAGGCGGATCGGCAGATCCACCGCATCGGGGCTGTCGACCCGCTCGCCGAGCTGCAGGTTTTCCAGCACCAGGTGGTTGTCGGCCTTCAGCTGGCCCTTCTCGATCTGGTAGTGCAGGTCCAGGTTGAGGCGGCCCTTGCGGATGCGGTAGCCGGCGAACTTGCCGGAGTAGGGGGTCAGGGTGGTCAGCTCGACGCGCTTGAAGCTGGTGGCGATGTCCAGGGAGTCCAGTGGGTCGAAGGGGGTCAGCGCGCCCTTGATGGTCACCGGCGCGTAGCGATCCACCTTGCCGTCGATGCTCATCTTGGCGGGGGTGCGGGTACGGGTGTCGAGGGTGCTGATCTCGCCGTTGAGTTGCTGGATGGCGGTGGCGAAGTTGGGGGTCAGGCTGAAGTCGGCGAAGTTGGCCGAGCCGTTGCTGATGCTCACGGCGCCGATGTGGATGTCCAGCGGCTTGCCGGCCGCCTCGGCCTTGGCCTTGGGATCGGCAGGCTGCTTGATCACCAGGTCGCTGACGTTGGTGGTGAGGTCCTCGTTGATGACGAAGCGCGCATAGGGCTGGCTGATGCCCACCTTGGCGATGCTCAGGCTGCTGCCGTGGCGGTAGTCGAGGTCCTCCACCAGCAGTTGCTGCCACTTTACGAAGTCGCGCTGCTTGAGGGTGTCCAGGGTGTGCAACTGGTTGACCAGGGCACGTCCGGTGATGGACAGAGCCAGCGGCTCGGTGCCGGTGAGGGCGACGTCCAGGTTGCTGTCGAGCATGCCGCTGCGCAGTTCCAGGCGGACAAAGGGGGCCAGGTAGGCCTGGGCCACCCGCAGGTCGATGTCGCGGCTCTCCACCTTCAGCTTGGCGGTGGTCGGGGTCAGTTGCACCTGGCCTTCGGCCTTGAGCTTGCCCTGCTTGCCGATGCCGGTGTCCAGAGCCAGTTGGAAGGGCGACTGGCCCAGGCTGTCGAAGTCTTTGAGGTCGAGGTTGAGCGGGCCGACGTCGATCTGCACGGCGTCTTTCTGTGCGCGGTCGGCGAGGTGGACCTTGTAGCCGCGCAGCTGGGTGTCACGCAGGAGCACCTGCCAGGGCTTGGCAGGCGCAGCGGCAGGGGCCGGCATGGCCGCCGCGTCGGCCGGTTTCGCGTCCGGGGTGGCAGGGGATTTCGCCGGGGCCTTGGCTTCGCTGGCGAACAGCTTCTGCCAGTCGAGCTGGCCGTCGGCTTCGCGGGCGGCCCAGGTCTCCAGGTTCTGGCTGCGGATCTTGCCGACCACCACCTGCTGCTTGGCCAGGTCCAGTGCGCTGTCGCTGACTTCCAGGCTTTCCAGGTTCACCAGCGGTCGGCCATCCGGCGCCTTGATGGCGAAGGGCGCCACCTTGATGGCTGTCTGCTCCAGCTTCAGTGCGGTGCCTTCGGCCAGGCTCAGGTGGTAGCGGGTGGACAGGCTGACGGTGCCCTTGTCCAGCACCAGCGGCACCGCGTCCCGCACGTAGGGCCAGAAGCCCTTCATGTTGCCGTCGGTGACTTTCAGCTCGCCTTCCGAGGTCAGCGGCAGCAGGCTCAGGCTGCCCTTCCAGTCGATGCGCCCGCCGTAGGGCCCGGTGGCCACCAGCAGCATGTCGGCGTTGTCGTCGCGCAAGGTGCTGAGGTTCTTCAGCTCCAGGTCGAGGGCGTCGTAGACGAATTCGATGGGCTCGCTCGGGCGCAGGTCCTGGAAGCGCACGCCGCCCTTGGCCAGGCGGATGCTGTCGATGCGCACCGGGAACGGATCGCCGGCAGGCGGTTCGTCGGCCTTGGGCTCGCTGGGGGGCAACTGGAACAGCTGGGTCAGGTTCAGCGTGCCGTCCTTGGCGAAGAGCACCTCGGTGGTGGGCTTGTCGAGATCGACGGCGGCCAGGTGCAGGGCGCCGGTCCAGAGGCTGTCCAGTTCCAGGTTGACGTACAGACGCTCGAAGCCCACCTGGCGCTTGTCGGGCTCGCCGATCCCGAGGCCCCAGAGGGTCAGTTCGAGGCTGAAGGGGTTGAGCTGCAGCCGCTCCAGGTGTGCCGGAACCTTGGCATAGGTAGCCAACTGCTGGTTGACGACGCGCAGGGCGATTCCCGGGAGGATCAGGAAGCCGAGCAGGGCGTAGAAGGCGAGGACGATCAGCAAGGCGCACGTGGCGCGTTTCAATCCTTTGTACATGGTGCGGCGTCGACTATCCCGGCGGAGGTGGGTTGGAGTATGGCACGCCCTTAAGGTTCCGACAGACGGCACCGATTGGAATCGTCGGCAGCTTCTCGGTTCAGAAACGCAGCACCAGGGTCTTCAGCGGCGGGCGCCCGTCCTGGGAGGGGAAGTCGGCGGCCGGCAGCAACTGCTCGCATTCGCGCACCGGGCGCCCGAGCTTGCTGGCGCAGCGCAGCACCTGGTCGCGCCATTCCTCGATCCCCACCTTCGCCAGGTTGTTGCAGCACACCAGCACGCCGTCGTCCGCCGTGACCATCAGGGCGGGCTTGAGCAGGCTCTGGTAGTCGCGCAGCAGGTCGACGGTGCCGAAGGCGCTCTTGGCCCAGGCTGGCGGGTCAAGGAACACCAGATCGAAGCGGTGTGCCTCCAGGCGCGGGTAGCTGGGCAGGCGCTGCCCGTGGCGCCGGGCGATGGGCAGGCCGGCCAGTTGGCGGATGGCCGGGAAGTAATCCGATTGCACGAACTGCATGGGCACCAGGCCGGGGTTGAGGGCGGCGTTCTCCCGGCCCACGGCCAGGTTGCCTTCGGCGAAGTCCAGGTTGCACACCTCGCGGGCGCCCCCGGCAGCGGCGGCCAGGCCGACCCCGCAGGTGTAGGCGAACAGGTTGAGCACCGACTTGCCGGCGCTGTTGGCCTTCACCCAGCCCCGGGCGTTGCGCAGGTCGAGGAACAGCAGCGGGTCCTGGCCGGGGTGACGGCCACGCACCCGGTAGGCCAGGCCCCATTCATGACCGACCTGGTCTGCCAGGGCCGCGTCGTCGGCCAGGTACACCGGGTCGCTGCGGTCGACGCGGGAGTTGTTGCCGGAGCGGTCGTTGTAGACCGGCAGCAGCGCCTCGCCCAGGTGGGCGTTGACCGTCTCGATCAGTGCCAGCAGGGCGTCGCGCTGCAGGGGCTGATGGAAGCTCTGCACCAACAACTGGGGGCCGTAGCGGTCCACGGTGAGGCCGGGGGCGCCTTCCTGGCTGCCGTGGAACAGCCGGTAGCAGTCGGTGCCCTGTGCTTTCAGTTCGGCCAGCAGCGGTTGGCGGGCGTCGAGGGCGGCGCGCAGCGCCGGGAGGAGAACGGAGGGCATGCGCGGCGTCTCGTGTAAGGGGCGCGCAGTTTAGCAAAAGGCGTGAGGACGTCGCGTTGGCGATGGGGCCCAGGGAGGGCGAAGCCGCTCCCTGGGGAGCGGCTTCGTGGCGATCAGCGCTCGATGGCCAGGGCCACGCCCTGCCCGCCGCCGATGCACAGGGTTGCCAGGCCCTTCTTCGCATCGCGCTTGATCATCTCGTGCAGCAGGGTCACCAGCACCCGGCAGCCGGAAGCGCCGATGGGGTGGCCGAGGGCGATGGCACCGCCGTTGACGTTGACCCTGGCCGCATCCCAACCCAGCTCCTGGCCCACGGACAGGGCCTGGGCGGCGAAGGCTTCGTTGGCTTCGATCAGGTCCAGCTCGGCCAGGCTCCAGCCGGCCTTCTCCAGGCAGCGACGGGTCGCCGAGACCGGGCCGATGCCCATGATCGCCGGGTCGACACCGGCGCTGGCGTAGCTGGCGATGCGCGCCAGCACCGGCAGGCCGAGGGCCTTGGCCTTGTCGGCGCTCATCAGCAGCACGGCGGCGGCGCCGTCGTTGAGGCTGGAGGCGTTGCCGGCGGTGACGCTGCCGTCCTTCTTGAACGCCGGCTTGAGCTTGGCCAGGGACTCGGCGGTGGTGCCGGCGCGGGGCTGCTCGTCGGTGGCGAAGGCGATGGGCTCGCCCTTCTTCTGCGGGATCAGGATCGGAGTGATCTCATCCTTGAAGCGCCCGCCCTCGATGGCCGCGCAGGCCTTCTGCTGGGAGGCGGCGGCGAAGGCGTCCTGGGCTTCACGGCTGATGCCGTACTGCTCCACCAGGTTCTCGGCGGTGATGCCCATGTGGTAGTCGTTGAAGGCGTCCCACAGGCCGTCCTGGATCATGGTGTCGACCAGCTTGGCGTGGCCCATGCGCAGGCCGGTTCGGGCACCGGGCATCACGTAGGGGGCGAGGCTCATGTTCTCCTGGCCGCCGGCGATCACCACCTCGGCATCGCCGCAGCGGATGGCCTGGGCCGCGAGGTGAAGGGCCTTGAGGCCGGAGCCGCAGACCTTGTTCAGGGTCAGGGCCGGCACGGCGTGGGGCAGCCCGGCGAGGATGGCGGCCTGGCGGGCGGGGTTCTGGCCGCTGCCTGCGGTGAGCACCTGGCCGAGGATGACCTCGTCCACCTGGGCCCCGTCGAGGCCGGTCTGGGCCAGCAACTGGCGGATCACAGCGGCGCCCAGCTCCGGCGCGGGGATGCTGGCCAGGGCGCCCTGGAAGCTGCCGATGGCGGTGCGGGTGGCGGCAACGATGACGACGTCTTGCATGTTTCAAGTCCTCGAATCAGCGGAGCAGATCAGTCTGTGACCGGAAGGGTCGCAATGGTCGCACAGCGAACGTGCGCCAACCAGCTACTCAGTACGTGGGCAGCCCCATGCGCCGACGGGCCTTGTGCGCGGCGCTGTCGCGCATGGCCCAGCGCACCATGGAGGCGGTGCGTTGCACGCCGCTGTGCACCAGCGGTCGCTGCCAGGCGGGCAGTTCCAGGCCCAGCAGCCTTTGTGCCCAGCCGGGCAGCAGGGCGATCCCGCCCTGCATCATCAGGTGGCCGACCGGCTTGGCCAGGGCGCTGGGGGCCGGGGCGTTGCGCAGCAGGCGGACCACCTCGCGGGTGCGCTCGTCGCACAGCAGTTGCGGGCGCATCCGCTCCAGGTAGGCGGCGATGGCCTGGCGCGAGCGCGGCACGTCGCGGGCGCCCAGGCGTTCGGCCACCAGGGCGATCTCGTCGTAGTAGTGGTCCTGGTCGGCCGGGGAGAGAGTCGGGTCGAGGTAGGCCAGGTAGCCCTGGAGGAAGCAACTGACTTCCGCTACGTGCACCCAGGTCAGCAGGTCGGGGTCGCTGGCGGCGTAGGAACGGCCGTCCGGGGCGGTGCCTGTCACCTGCAGGTGGATGGCCTTCACCTTCTCGATCAGCCGCTCGGCGTCTTCGCGGCCAGCGTAGGAGGTACCGGAGATGAACAGGCTGGTGCGGCGCAGGCGGCCGAGCATGTCCTCGCGGAAGTTGGAGTGGTCCCATACGCCGGCCAGCGCCAGGGGGTGCAGCATCTGCAGCAGCAGGGCGCTGATGCCGCCGGTCATCATCGAGGTGAAGTCGCCGTGTACCCGCCAGACCACGGAGTCGGGGCCGAACAGGCCGGGGTCGCCCCTGGGGTTCTCCAGGTCGAGCAGGCCGAGGGAGGCGCCGGTGAGGCTGTGGATCTGGCGTTCGATGCGGGTGCGTATGAGGTTCATGGCGGGCAACGCTACAGCGTACTCGCGCTCCGCTACAAGCAGCGGCATGTCGCAGGCTTGGTGCCGGAATGAAAGCGCCCGACCGTCTGGCGACGGCCGGGCGCGGGTGGCGTGGGGTCAGCGGTTGAGGCGGGCGTCGATCAGGTTCTGCACCACTGAAGGATCGGCCAGGGTCGAGGTATCGCCCAGGTTCTCCAGCTCGTTGCAGGCGATCTTGCGCAGGATGCGCCGCATGATCTTGCCGGAGCGGGTCTTCGGCAGGCCGGGAGCCCACTGGATCAGCTCGGGCTTGGCGAAGCTGCCGATCTCCTTGCTGACCAGGGCGAGTAGTTCCTTCTTCAGCTCGTCGCTGGGCTCCAGCCCCTTCATCGGGGTGACGAAGGCGTAGATGCCCTGGCCCTTGAGGTCGTGGGGGTAGCCCACTACGGCGGCCTCGGCCACGGCGTCGTGCAGCACCAGGGCGCTTTCCACTTCGGCGGTGCCGATGCGGTGGCCGGAGACGTTGATCACGTCGTCGATGCGGCCGGTGATCCAGTAGTAGCCGTCCTCGTCACGGCGAGCGCCGTCGCCGGTGAAGTAGTAACCGGGGTAGGCGGAGAAGTAGGTCTCGATCATCCGTTTGTGGTCGCCGTAGACGGTGCGGATCTGGCTCGGCCAACTGGCCTTGATGGCCAGGACGCCGGAGCCGGGGCCTTCGATCTCGTGGCCCTTCTCATCCAGCAGCGCCGGCTGCACGCCGAAGAACGGCCGGGTGGCGGAGCCGGGCTTGAGGGCGGTGGCGCCTGGCAGCGGTGTGATGAGGATGCTGCCGGTCTCGGTCTGCCACCAGGTGTCGACGATGGGGCAACGGCGTTCGCCGACCACGTTGTAGTACCACTCCCAGGCTTCCGGGTTGATCGGCTCGCCGACGCTGCCGAGCAGGCGCAGGCTGCTGCGGTCGGTGCGGCGCACCGGCTCCTCGCCTTCCCGCATGAGGGCGCGCAGGGCGGTGGGGGCGGTGTAGAAGATGTTGACCTTGTGCTTGTCGATCACCTGCCAGAAGCGCGAGGCATCCGGGTAGCTGGGCACGCCCTCGAACACCAGGGTGGTGGCGCCGTTGGCCAGCGGGCCGTAGACGATGTAGCTGTGGCCGGTGACCCAGCCGACGTCGGCGGTGCACCAGTAGATGTCACCCTCGTGGTAGTCGAACACGTACTTGTGGGTCATTGCCGCGCCCAGCAGGTAGCCGCCGGTGGTGTGCAGCACGCCCTTGGGCTTACCGGTGGAGCCGGAGGTGTAGAGGATGAACAGCGGGTCCTCGGCGTCCATCCATTCCGGTTCGCAGGCCTCGGCGGCGCCTTGCAGGGCCTCGTGGTACCAGAGGTCGCGGCCTTCCACCCAGCCCACCTCGCCCTGGGTGCGTCGCACCACGACCACGGTGGACACGTCCGGGCACTCCTTCAGCGCCTTGTCGACGTTCTGCTTCAGCGGCACGTACTTGCCGCCGCGCACGCCTTCGTCGGCGGTGATCACGGCACGGCAGTCGGCATCGAGGATGCGGTCGCGCAGGGAGTCCGGGGAGAAGCCGCCGAACACCACCGAGTGCACGGCACCGATGCGCGCGCAGGCCAGCATGGCGTAGGCGGCCTCGGGCACCATCGGCATGTAGATGCACACCCGGTCACCCTTCTTCACGCCGCGGGCCTTGAGCACGTTGGCCAGGCGGCAGACGTTGCTGTGCAGCTTGCGGTAGGTGATGTGGGCGGATTCGGTGGGGTTGTCGCCTTCCCAGATGATCGCGATCTGCTCGGCACGGGTGTCCAGGTGGCGGTCGATGCAGTTGTAGGCGACGTTCAGCTTGCCGCCCTTGAACCAGCGCGCTTCGCCCTTGGCGAGGTCGCTGTAGTGCAGCTCGTCCCAGGGTTTGAACCAGTGGAGGACGCGGGTGGCCTGCTCGCTCCAGAAGGTCTGGGGCTCATCCACGGATTGGCGATAGAGGCGCTGGTAGGTGTCGTTGTCGATATGGGCGCGTTGGCGCACGTCTTCAGGCACGGGGTGAAGGCTGATCTCGTACATGGCGAATTCCTTGTTGTTGTTTGCCGAGATGGCGACAAGGTTGCCTGCAACGCCGGGCCGCCTTCAAGGGGCGCGAAGGGGCTTGTAGGGATATTCCAGTTGGGCTGCAGTGGCGCTGCGATAGCGTGCGCGGATGTCGCCCAGCAGGATCCCGGGCCGGTTCGGAAAGGCTGGTGCTGCAGTTGCGGCTGGAAACGGGGGAGGGGCGTTGAGGCGGGTGGCGCTGGAAACCGGGTTCGGCAGTGAGTACAACCTGCGCCGCGCCTTCGTCCAGGCTCTGGGGGGGTACGCCCAGCGAGTACCGCGGGCGCTTCTGTCGCTGACACCCCGCCGCGCCGGGCGGCGGGGTGCTTCGATCAACCGCGGTGACGGCCGCGGAAGAAGTCGATCAGGCCCTGGGTGGAGCCGTCCTCGGCGGGGGCTTCTTCGCTGCCCACCAGGCGCGAGTAGACCGCCTTGCCCAGCTCCTTGCCCAGTTCCACGCCCCACTGGTCGAAGGCGTTGATGCCCCACAGCACGCTCTGCACGTACACCTTGTGCTCGTACATGGCGATCAGCGCGCCCAGGCGACGGGGGCTGATGCGCTCCATCACCAGGGTGTTGCTGGGGCGGTTGCCGGGGATGACCTTGTGCGGTGCCAGGCGCTGCACTTCGGCTTCGTCCAGTCCCTTGGCGCGCAGTTCGTTCTCGGCCTCCTCGCGGGATTTGCCGAGCATCATCGCCTGGCTCTGGGACAGGCAGTTGGCGAACAGCCACTGGTGGTGGTCGGCCACCGGGTTGTAGCTGGACACCGGGACGATGAAGTCCGCCGGGATCAGGTGGGTGCCCTGGTGCAGCAGCTGGTGGTAGGCGTGCTGGCCGTTACAGCCGACGCCGCCCCAGATCACCGGGCCGGTGCCGGCGGTCACCGGGGTGCCGTCCTGGCGCACGCTCTTGCCGTTGGACTCCATGTCCAACTGCTGCAGGTGGTCGGTGAAGTTGCGCAGGTAGTAGTCGTAGGGCAGGACCGCATGGCTGCGGGCGCCCCAGAAGTCGCTGTACCAGACGCCGAGCAGGCCGAGGATGACCGGGATGTTGCGTTCGAAGGGGGCGGTCTGGAAGTGCTGGTCCATGCTGTAGGCGCCGGACAGCAGTTCCTTGAAGTTGGAGATGCCGATGGACATGGCGATCGGCAGGCCGATGGCCGACCACAGCGAGTAGCGCCCGCCGACCCAGTCCCACATCGGGAAGATGTTCTCTTCGCGGATGCCGAAGGCCAGCGCGGCCTCCTTGTTGCTGGAGACGGCGATGAAGTGGCGGTACAGCTCCTGCTCGCTGCCGCCCTGGGCCAGGTACCAGGCGCGGGCGGCCTGGGCGTTCTTCAGGGTCTCGAGGGTGCCGAAGGATTTGCTGGAGACGATGAACAGGGTGGTTTCGGCGTTGAGCTTGCAGGCCAGCTCGCGGAATTCGCTGCCGTCGACGTTGGCCAGGTAGTGGCAGCGCACGCCCTTCTGGGCGAACGGCAGCAGCGCTTCGGACACCAACTGCGGGCCGAGGAAGGAGCCACCGATGCCGATGTTCACCACGTCGGTGATGGGCTTCTCGGTGTAGCCGCGCCACAGGCCGTTGTGTACGTAGCCGACCAGTTCGGTCATCTGGTGCAGCACGCGGTGCACCTCGGGCATCACGTCCTTGCCGTCCACCTGGACCTTGTCGCCAATGGGGCGACGCAGGGCAGTGTGCAACACCGGGCGACGCTCGGAGGCGTTGATCATCTCGCCGCGGAACATGGCCTGGATGGCTTCACCCAGTTGCGCCTCTTCGGCCAGCTTCACCAGCAGGGTGAGGGTGTCGGGGCGCACCAGGTTCTTCGAGTAGTCCAGCAGCAGGCCGCAGGCGCTGAGGCTGAAGCGCTTGAAGCGCTCGGCGTCGTCCTGGAATGCCTGGCGCATGCTGAACCCGGCGAGTTGCTCGCGGTGCGCGCGCAGGGCACTCCAACTGTCCAGGCGGGTGACGTCGAGCGGTGTCAGGTGGTGGTTCATGAGGTGCCTTTCAAACAGTGATCGAGGGTATGAACACTAAAAAGCCCGGAGTGTTCCGGGCTTGGAGTCTAGCGTGTGGGCGTCAGGCCACCTGGACGGGAATCGCATTGCTGGTGTGGCTGAGCTCGTTGCCCGGGGCCATGTACAGCATGCGCGGCTTGAAGTTGGCCAGCTCGGCCTCGCTGTAGTGGGCGTAGGCGCAGATGATGACGCGGTCGCCCACCTTAGCCTTGTGCGCGGCGGCGCCGTTGACCGAGATCATCCGCGAGCCGTTCTCGCCACGGATGGCGTAGGTGGTGAAGCGCTCGCCGTTGTCGACGTTGTAGATCTGGATCTGTTCGTACTCGCGGATGCCGGCGAGGTCGAGCCACTCGCCGTCGATGGCGCAGGAGCCTTCGTAGTCGAGGACGGCATGGGTGACTTCGGCACGGTGCAGCTTGGCCTTGAGCATGATGGCGTGCATGGTGTTTTCCTTGTTTATCCGGTGGGCCCTCGGGCGGGGCCCTGCACGGGTCAGGCGTTGTCGTCGAGGTTGAAGGCGAGGTTGTCGATCAGCCGGGTGTTACCGAGGTAGGCCGCGGCGAGGAGCACCAGGTGACGGTCGCCGGGCTGGGCGGTGCGCAGGGTATGCGATTCGCGCAGCTCCAGGTAGTCGGGACGCAGGCCGGCGCCGGCGAGGGCGCTACGGCCTTCCTCCAGCAGGGCGGCATGGTCGCTGCGACCGGCGCGGACGCCCTCGGCCAGCTGGCGCAGAGTGGCGTAGAGGGTCGGGGCGATGGCGCGCTGGGCGGCGTCCAGGTAGCCGTTGCGGGAGGACAGCGCGAGGCCGTCCTCGGCACGGACGGTGGGCTCGCCGATGATCTGGATGGGCATGTTCAGGTCGCGCACCAGCTTGCGGATCACCGCCAGTTGCTGGAAGTCCTTCTCGCCGAACACGGCCAGGTCCGGCTGGACCATGTTGAACAGCTTGCTGACCACGGTGGCGACGCCTTCGAAGTGGCCCGGGCGACTGGCGCCACACAGGCCCTCGGAAACGAGGGGGACGTTGACGCGGGTCTGGCCGTCCATGCCGTCGGGGTACATCTCTTCCACGTCGGGGTGGAACAGCAGGTGGCAACCGGCGGCCACCAGCTTCTCCTGGTCGGCGGCGAGGGTGCGCGGGTATTTGGCGAGGTCTTCGCTGGGGCCGAACTGCAGCGGGTTGACGAAGATGCTGGCGATCACGAAGTCGGCGCGCTGGCTGGCCTTCTCCACCAGGGCGACGTGGCCCGAGTGCAGGTTGCCCATGGTGGGCACGAAGCCGATGCGCTTGCCTTCGCTGCGGGCACGGGCGACGGCCGCGCGCAGTTCACGGACGGTCTTGACGGTGATCATGCGGCGAATCCGTGCTCGGCGGCGGGGAAGGTGACGTCCTTGACGGCGCGGACGTAGGCGGCGAGGGCGCCCTGGATGCTGGTCTGGCCTTCCATGAAGTTCTTCACGAACTTGGGCGTGCGACCGGTGAGGGACAGGCCGAGCATGTCGTGCAGGACCAGCACCTGGCCGTCGGTGGCGCTGCCGGCGCCGATGCCGATGACCGGGATCTTCACCGACTGGGTGATTTCAGCGGCCAGTTCGCTGGGCACGCATTCCAGCAGCAGCATGGCGGCGCCGGCCTGTTCCAGGGCCATGGCGTCGGCACGCAGCTGGCGCGCCTGGGCTTCCTGGCGGCCCTGCACCTTGTAGCCACCGAGGATGTTCACCGCCTGGGGGGTGAGGCCGAGGTGGGCGCAGACCGGGATGCCGCGTTCGGCCAGCAGGCGGATGGGCTCGGCGAGCCAGGCAGCGCCTTCGAGTTTGACCATGTGCGCACCGGCCTGCATCAGCGCGGCGCAGTTGGCGAAGGTCTGCTCCAGGGTGGCGTAGGCCATGAACGGCAGGTCGGTGATGATCAGCGAGCCCTGGTTGCCACGCTTCACGGCGGCGGTGTGGTAGGCCATGTCGGCGACGCTGACGGGCAGGGTGCTGTCATGGCCCTGCAGGACCATGCCGAGGGAATCGCCCACCAGCAGGACGTCGGCGCCCGCCTGGCTGGCGGCCTGGGCGAAGGTCGCGTCGTAGGCCGTGAGCATGGCGATTTTCTCGCCTTTCTGCTTCAGCTCTTGAAGGGTGGTCAGGGTCACATCAGGCATGAAAACGTCCTCATCGGTACCGATTCTGCACCGGTACGGGGCAACGGGACGCTTATAGTCCCGATGGGGGGGCATGGTGTCAATTGCAGGTGTTACCGAGCTGTTACGGCGTTACCGCCAGCGCGGAAAGGCCCTCGATGCGCTCCAGCCCGGCGTAGGGGCAGGCGTCCAGCAGGGCCTGGAGCGGCCGGCCGTCGGGCAGTTGCAGGTCGGGTGCGATCTCGGCCAGTGGATACAGCACGAAGGCGCGGGCGTGCATGTGGTAGTGGGGGACCTGCAGGCGCGGCTCGTCGATCTGCCGCTGGCCGAACAGCAGGATGTCCAGGTCGAGGGTGCGCGGGCCCCAACGCTCGTCCTTGCGTACGCGCCCCTGGGACAGTTCGATGGCTTGCAGGGCGTCGAGCAGGTCCAGGGGGGCGAGGTCGGTGTCCAGCGCGGCAACGGCATTGCTGTAGCGGGGCTGGTCCGGTGGGCCGAGGGGGTCGCTGCTGTAGAGGGACGACACGGCGCTGAGCTGCGTGCCGGGGAGGGCGGCCAGGGCCGCCAGGGCATTGCGCAGCTGGCTGGCTGGGTCCGACAGGTTGCTGCCCAGCCCGATGTAGACGCGCTCCATCTTATTCGCCAGCCGGGGCGCTGCCTTCGCTGCGGGGGCCGCGCTTGCGACGACCGCCGCCACGGCGACGCTTGCGCGGTGCGGCACCGCCTTCGTCGCGGCTGCTGAGGTCGCGGATCATGGCGCGGCGTTCGCTGTCGCTGGCGTCCTGGTAGTCGGTCCACCAGTCGCCCAGGCCGCCGGTTTCCTCGCCTGCGCTTTCACGCAGCAGGAGGAAGTCGTAGCCGGCGCGGAAGCGGGGGTTCTCCAGCAGCAGGTCGGCACGCTTGCCGCTGCGGCGGGGCAGGCGTTCCTGCATGTCCCAGATTTCGCGGATCGGGATGGTGAAACGCTTGGGAATGGCGGTGCGCTGGCACTGTTCGAGGATCAGGCCGTGGGCGGCTTCCTGAATCGCCGGGATCGGCGGCATGCCCTTTTCCTGCAGCAGGGCGGCACGGACGGGCAAGGCCGGCCAGAGCAGGGCGGCGAAGAGGAAGGCCGGGGTGACCGGCTTGCCGAGGCGGATGCGCTCGTCGGTGTTGGCCAGGGCCTGGCGGATCAGGGCGCCAGCGTACTCGGGGTCGCGCTCCAGGGAGGCGGCAGCCGCCGGGAACAGGGGGGCGAAGAGGTCGTACTCCAGCAGCAGTTCGAAGGTGCGCTCGGCCTTGCCGCCGAGGAACAGCTTGAGGATTTCGTCGAACAGGCGTGCGGAGGGGATGTCCCGCAGCATGGGGGCCAGGCGGCGGATCGGCGCGGCGCTGTGCTTCTCGATCTCGAAGCCCAGCTTGGCGGCGAAGCGCACGGCTCGCAGCATACGCACCGGGTCTTCCAGGTAGCGCTGCTCGGGGTCGCCGATCAGACGGATCAGGCGGTTGCGGATGTCGTGTACGCCGTGGGCGTAGTCGAGCACGCGCTCGGTGACCGGGTCGTAATACAGGGCATTGATGGTGAAGTCGCGGCGTTGCGCGTCTTCTTCCTGGTTGCCGTAGACGTTGTCACGCAGGATGCGGCCGCTTTCGTTGCGCGAGGACTGGTTGCTGTCTTCGTCATCACCCTGGGGGTG
Organism: Pseudomonas sp. ENNP23; assembly: GCF_001728945.1. Lineage (NCBI taxonomy): Bacteria > Pseudomonadati > Pseudomonadota > Gammaproteobacteria > Pseudomonadales > Pseudomonadaceae > Pseudomonas > Pseudomonas sp. ENNP23. Next base: position 34,134 of record NZ_LYSP01000023.1, on the reverse strand, counting down.
GTTGGCGCGGAAGGTCGCGGTCTCGATGATTTCCCGCCCGAAATGCACATGGACCAGCTTGAAGCGGCGGCCGATCACCCGGGCATTGCGGAACTCGGCACGCACCTGCTCGGGGGTTGCGTTGGTGGCGACGTCGAAGTCTTTGGGGTCCAGGCCCAGCATGAGGTCACGGACGCAGCCGCCGACCAGGTAGGCCTGGTAGCCCGCCTTCTGCAGGCGTTCCACGACGTTCACCGCGTTACGGCTGATGTCCGCGCGGTCCAGCGCGTGCTGGCGGTTGCTCAGGACTTCAGGTGTGCTGCGGGGATGCTGGGTGCGGCGCAGGGGAGAGCGAAAGGACTGGATCAGCTTCTTCAGCATGGGAGGCACTGTGTGTGGGATGGGCGGCCGGAATGAATGAGAGACCGCACGATGGGCGCGGATTCTAGCACTGGGCGGGGGGATGGTGAAGGAAGCGGCGGGAGTGTGTCAAAGCTACTGGGGGAGCCGAAGCTCCCCCCCAAACTGGTGCGTGCTTTGTTTTTATTATTGAGCCGGGCTTGCTGTTCTTGTTGTTTGACCCGTACCAGCAGATTCGTGATCTCTGGATATGCCCTCGAATCGAGGGTCAAGAGCAAACGGATTGCTTTGGATGCTGATGGTGCCGTGATCATTCGATCCAACCAGTTCGGGTACTGCCTGAGTAAGCAGTTTTATTGTTCTCTGCCTGGTCGTGGGGCAAGCCCCAATGGCAACTCCTCTCCAAAAGAATCAGTTAGCTGCGCCTCCGCGGTTTTGTTCTTGTTGTGCTGGAGTCGGTGCGTATTGTTCTTGTTGTGGGGTTACTACGGTTTTTATTGTTGTTGTGCCAGAGATAAAGCAGTTGCCGTGCCAACTTTTGCAAATCCTTTTAAATCAATGACTTACGGAAAACAGGGCATGGCGATGAGGTAGAAAAAAGCCGGGTTTCCGTTACCGACTCACCCGGCTTTTGTTACGAGAGGTTTTTGCGGTAACAGCCTGGGGAACTCCTAACCGTTCCCACTGTCACGCGCAACCTTGGGCGGTCAGGAGGTGGCAGCCCCCGATTTGCGCCGCGGGATGCCCAGGCGCTGACGGCGTTCCCACAGGCATTTGCGGCTGATGCCCAGCTTGCGGGCCAGCTCGGTCTCGGTCATGTGGTCCTGGTGCTCGAGGACGAAATGCTGGAAGTAGTCCTCCAGGGACAGGTCTTCCGTGGGTTCATGGGGGCTGGCGGCTGTGGCTTGGGTGGGGCCGTCGAGGAAGTCGTCGTCCTCCAGGTCGGCCAGCTCGATGTCGATGCCCAGCAGGTCCGCCGAGATATCCGGGCTCTCGCAGAGGATCACCGCACGCTCGATGGCGTTCTCCAGTTCCCGCACGTTACCGGGCCAGGAGTAGTGGCGGATGGCTTGTTCCGCGTCATGGGCGAAGCGCAATTCGTCGCGCCCCATTCGAGTGCACTGGCGCGCCAGGAAGGCGCGGGCGATCTCGATCACGTCGTTACCGCGTTCGCGCAGCGCGGGCAGTCTCAGGGAGATGACGTGAAGGCGGTAATAGAGGTCTTCGCGGAACTGGCCGGTCTTGGCCAGCGTCTTGAGGTCGCGGTGGGTGGCGGCAATCAGGCGCACATCCACCTTCTGCGACTGGACCGAGCCGACACGGCGGATCTCGCCTTCCTGCAACACCCGTAGCAGGCGCGCCTGGGCTTCCAGGGGCAGCTCGCCGATTTCGTCGAGGAACAGCGTGCCGCCGTCGGCTGCTTCCACGAGGCCGGCTCGGCCGGCGGTGGCGCCGGTGAAGGCGCCCTTCTCGTGACCGAAGAGTTCGGATTCGATCAGGGTCTCGGGAATGGCCGCACAGTTCACCGAGATCATCGGTGCTTTGGCGCGCCGGGAGAGGTTGTGCAGGGCACGGGCCACCAGTTCCTTGCCGGTCCCGGATTCGCCCTGGATGAGCACCGTGGAGTCGGTGGGGGCGACCTTGCGGATCTTGCTGTAGAGCTCTTGCATGGCGGAGCAGGAGCCGATGATGCCGATCTCACCGTCGGCCTGGGGGGCGCTGCTCTTCTCCTGGGCGCGGGTGGGCGCGCGTTCGGTGGGGGCTGCCTTGTTCTCCTGGCGGTCCTTGATGATGCGTGCGACGGCCTGGAGCATCTCGTCGTGGTCGAAGGGCTTGGCGATGTAGTCCACCGCGCCCATCTTCATCGAGTCCACCGCCGAGCGCAGGCTGGCGTAGCTGGTCATGATCAGCACCGGGGTGCCCTGGGCCAGCTTGATCAGCTCGGTACCGGGCGCGCCGGGCAGGCGCAGGTCGCTGACGATGAGGTCGAAACCGGGGATGCTGTAGCGCTCCTGGGCCTCCTGGACAGACCCGGCTTCACTGACCTGGTACTGGTTGCGCTCAAGCAGGCGGCGCAAGGCGGAACGGATGATGGTTTCGTCTTCGACGATCAGGATATGTGACATTCGGTTCAGCTCTCTCGACAGTCTCAGATGGCAGCGCTGGGCGCTTCGGCGAAGCGTGGCAGTGTCACCCTGAAACGGGTGCCGCGCTGCTGCTCGGGGTCGGCCGGGCTTTCTATGGTGATGTGGCCATAATGCTCTTCCACGATCGAATAGACCAGCGCAAGCCCCAGCCCGGTGCCCTTGCCAGGGTCCTTGGTGGTGAAGAAGGGCTCGAACAGGCGGTCCATGATCGCCTTGGGAATCCCGCTGCCTTCGTCCTCCACGATCAGCTCCACGGCGTGGTCGGAGATGGCGCTACGCACGCGGATCGCACCGCCTTCGGGCGAGGCGTCGCGGGCGTTGGACAACAGGTTGATCAGCACCTGGGCCAGGCGCTGGGGGTCGCCCTCGGCGATGTGGTGCGGATCGCAGAGGTTGAAGAACTGCACATCGATGCTGCGCCTGTTCAATGACAGCAGGCCGATGGCTTCCTGGGCGACGTCCGCCAGGCACACTGGCTCCGTGGCCTGCTGGCGGGCGCCGGCGTGGGCGAAGCTCATGAGTGACTGCACGATGCGGGACACTCGCTTGGTCTGCTCGAGAATCTGTCCGCTGATCTCGGTCAGTTCGGGGTCGCCCTCGCGCTCTTCCCGCAGGTTCTGCGCCAGGCAGGCGATGCCGGTGATGGGGTTGCCGATTTCGTGGGCGACGCCGGCAGCCAGGCGACCGATGGATGCCAAGCGTTCGGAGTGCACCAGCTTGTCTTCCAGCAGCAGGGTGTCGGTCACGTCTTCCACCAGTACCACCAGGCCGCTGTTACCAGGTGCCAGCGGCTCGTCGATGGCGGCCTTGTGCAGGTTCAACGAGCGCACCTGACCCTCCAGCGGCAGGCGCTGCTTGTGCAGGTGTTCGTCGGGTTGGCCGATGAAGCTTTCCAGCAGGCCCCGCCAGGGATCACTGATGGCTGAAAGCCGCGAGCCGACCACACGCTGGGCGGGAATCTCGGTCAGTTCCTCCATGGCCCGGTTCCACATGAGGATTTCCTGGTCCTTGGCCAACGAGCACACTCCCATCGGCAACTCCTGCAGAGTGCGGCGGTGGTAGCGGCGCAAGGCGTCCAGCTCGGCGGCCAGGCCGGTGAGTCGGGAGTGGTAGTCCTCCAGGCGACTCTCGATGAAGTGGATGTCCTCGGTGACGTAGCCCTCGCTGCCGGACTTGTACGGCAGGAAGGTCTCCACGATGTCCTGGGCCACGCTCGGTCCCATCAGCCCGGAAAGGTTGGCCTCAATGCGGTCGCGCAGGCGGCGAAGAGCGTAGGGGCGGCGTTCGTCGAACGGCAGGTGCAGGTCACGCAGGGCCTGTTCCACCTCCTTCTGCGCCGTCTTTGCGCCCAGGGGCTTGGCCAGTTGTTCGGAGAACTCCTGGGGCGAGGTCGCCACCAGTTCGCGGCGTTGCGGTCGGCGCACGTTGTCCACAGCGCAGGCCTCGGCTGCCCCGCGTTCCTCGGGGCTGGCCTCGGTGAACAGCGAGACCAGGGTGAACACCAACACGTTGGCGGCCAGTGAGGCGATGGCCGCGATGTGCCAACTGTTGTCGTCGAGTACGTAGATGGCGTTGAACAGCGGAACGTAGATGCCCTGCAGGTTGCCCAGCAGGGGCAGCAGCATGGAGAACAACCACACACCGATGCCGGCCATCAAGCCGGCGATGAAGCCCCGCCGGTTGGCAGTCGGCCAGTACAGCACCGAGAGCGCGCCGGGGAGGAATTGCAGGGTGGCGACGAAGGCGACGATGCCCAGGTTCGACAGGTCCTGCTCGGCGCCCAGCAATAGATAGAAACCGTAGCCGGCCATGATGATGGCGAAGATCAGCGCCCGGCGTGTCCACTTCAGCCAGCGGTAGATGTTGCCTTCCGACGGTGGTTGGTAGAGCGGCAGCACCAGGTGGTTCAGCGCCATGCCGGAGAGTGCCAGGGTCAGCACAATGATCAGGCCGCTGGCCGCCGACAGGCCGCCGACATAGGCGAGCAGTGCCAGGGCATCGCTGTTCACGGCGATGCCGAGGCCCAGGGTGAAATATTCCGGGTTGGTGGTGGCGCCGAGCTTGAGGCCGGCCCAGAGGATCAGTGGCACCGCCAGGCTCATCAGCAGCAGAAACAAGGGCAGGCCCCAGCTGGCACTGACCATGGCGCGGGGGTTGAGGTTCTCGGTGAAAGTCATGTGGTACATGTGCGGCATGACGATGGCCGAGGCGAAGAACACCAGCAGCAGCGTGCGCCACGGGCCTTCCTGCAGCGGCGTGTGCAGCGTCGAGAGTGCCGCCTGGTTCTGCAGCAGCCATAGCTCCAGCTCATGGGGGCCGCCGAACACGCCATAGAGCGCATAGAGTCCGATGCCGCCGAGGGCGGTCAGCTTCACCAGCGACTCGAAGGCAATGGCGAACACCAGGCCCTCGTGCTTCTCCCGCGTGGCGATGTGGCGTGCGCCGAAGAGGATGGTGAACAGCGTGATCAGCGCGCAGAAGCCCAGGGCGACCCTGTCGTGCACCGGCTCGCGGGTGAGGATGCCGATGGAGTCGGCCACCGCCTGGATCTGTAGGGCCAGCAGGGGCAGGACGCCGATCAGCATGAACAAGGTGGTCAGCGCTCCGGCCCAGGTGCTGCGGAAGCGGAAGGCGAACAGGTCGGCCAGGGACGAGAGCTGGTAGGTACGAGTGATCCGCAGGATCGGGTAGAGCAGCACCGGCGCCAGCAGGAAGGCCCCGGAGATGCCCAGGTAGCTGGCCAGGAAGCCGTAGCCGTACTGGTAGGCCAGCCCCACCGTGCCGTAGAAAGCCCAGGCGCTGGCGTACACGCCGAGGGAGAGGGTGTAGGTGAGCGGGTGGCGGACGATGCGGCGCGGAACGAAACCGCGATCACTCAACCAGGCGACCCCGAACAGGGCGAAGAGGTAGGCCGCGCTGATGAGGATCAGCTGGCTCAGGCTAAAACTCGTCAGCATCGCGTTGACTCTGCAGGATGAAGGTCACCACGATCAGGATCAGCCAGAGCAGATAGGGGCGATACCAGGCCCCGTTGGGGTCGATCCACCAGTCCATGATGGCCGGGGAAAACAGGTAGATCCCCACCACCAGGAGCAGTACCAGTCGGTAGATATACATGCCGCATCTCACATCGAGGGTGCGGCGATGGTAGCGAATGCCCCGTGTCGGTGCGAGTGCGCTCAGCGCAGCTGGGCTTCGGCCAGGGTGCGGGTACGCGGGATGCGCGTGGCGTCCCAGTGGGCGATGCCCCAGTCCAGGGCTTCGCGGGGCGTGCCGTCGGCGAGGCCTTCCGGTGGCTGCTGGCCGAGGGCGCGCAGGGCGCGGGCCAGCAGCGGCGTGGCACGGTCGGCCGGCAGGGGAGGCGAGCGGTAGGACTTGCCGAGCTTGTGGCCGTCCGGCTGGATGATCAGCGGTACGTGCAGGTAGCGTGGTTGCGACAGGCCCAGCAGTTCCTGCAGGTACAGCTGGCGCGGCGTGGAGTCCAGCAGATCGGCGCCGCGTACCACGTCCGTGATGCCTTGCCAGGCATCGTCCAGCACCACGGCCAACTGGTAGGCATAGAGCCCGTCGCGACGGCGGATGACGAAGTCCCCCACCTCGCGCCCCAGGTGCTGTTGATACAGGCCCTGCACCCGGTCGGTGAAGCGGTAGACAAGCTCCGGCACGCGCAGACGGATGGCAGCGTCGGCCTGGGGGTGGCAGGCATTGCGGCAGAAACCGGGGTAGATGCCGTGATGGCCTTCGAGCTGCTTGCGCGAGCAGGTGCAGGCGTAGGCCAGCCCCTGGGCGAAGAGCCGGTCGATCACCTGGGCGTAGGCGTCATGACGGTCACTCTGGCGCACCAGCTCGCCGTCCCATTCGAAGCCGTAGGCCTCCAGCGTGGAGAGGATCGCCGCCTGGGCACCTGGTGTCTCGCGAGGCGGGTCCAGGTCTTCCATGCGCAGCAGCCAGCGACCGCCAACGGCACGGGCATCGAGGTAGGAGGCGAGGGCGGCAACCAGGGAGCCGAAGTGCAGGTAGCCGCTAGGGGTGGGCGCGAAGCGGCCGACGTAGGAAGACGGAGGCATGCGGGCGTGAGCCTGTTGAAACGAAACGGGGCGCCGTAGCGCCCCGTTCTGGGATCAGGAACCGAGTTGCTTTTCCTTGATTTCCGCCAGGGTCTTGCAGTCGATGCAGAGAGTGGCGGTGGGGCGTGCTTCGAGGCGGCGGATGCCGATCTCGACGCCGCAGGAATCACACCAGCCGTACTCGTTGTCTTCGATCAGCTGGAGGGTTTCGTCGATCTTCTTGATCAGCTTGCGCTCGCGGTCACGGGCACGCAGTTCCAGGCTGAATTCTTCTTCCTGGCTGGCGCGGTCGGCCGGATCAGGGAAGTTGGCCGCCTCGTCCTGCATGTGGTGGACGGTGCGGTCGACCTCTTCCATCAACTCGACTTTCCACCTGTTGAGGATGTTGGTGAAGTGAGCGCGCATGCGGTCGCTCATGTACTCCTCACCCTTGGTTTCCTGATAGGGCTCGAAACCACGGATCAGTTGGCTGCTCGGTTGCTTTGCTTTGGTGGGCATGAATGGCCGCCTCTCACTTTCTCTAATCCATTTCGCAGGAAGCTGGTCCGTCGCCGACACTGCCGGCCCTGCGGCTGCAAGCGGGCGAACTTACCAGAACGATTCAGGCCACGCCACTCCCAGTTATCGCGGTTGCTGCGGGCGTCCCGAAGCATTGGTTAGAATCCGCGCTTTGTGTCGATGAGGGAAGGCCGATGGCCCAGTCATACAGTGCACGCAGCCGTGCCATAGAACCCTTCCACGTCATGGCGTTGCTGGCCCGCGCCAATGAGTTGCAGGCCGAAGGGCACGACGTGATCCACCTGGAGATCGGCGAGCCGGACTTCACCACCGCCGCCCCCATCGTCGAGGCCGGGCAGGCCGCGCTGGCTGCCGGTCATACCCGTTACACCGCCGCCCGTGGCCTGCCGGAGCTGCGCCGTGCCATTGCCGGCTTCTACGGCCAGCGCTACGGGCTGGATATCGACCCCGAGCGTATCCTCATCACCCCCGGCGGCTCGGGCGCGCTGTTGCTGGCGTCGAGCCTGCTGGTCGACCCGGGCCGGCACTGGCTGCTGGCCGATCCCGGCTACCCCTGCAACCGGCACTTCCTGCGCCTGGTGGAAGGCGCGGCCCAACTGGTGCCGGTGGGCCCCGAGACCCGTTACCAACTGACCCCGCATCTGGTGGAGCGCCATTGGGATGCCCAGAGCGTCGGTGCGCTGGTGGCATCACCGGCCAACCCCACGGGCACCTTGCTGCATCGGGACGAGCTTGCGGCATTATCCGACAGTCTCCGGGGATTGGGCGGACACCTCGTGGTGGATGAGATCTACCACGGCCTTACCTATGGCGTGGACGCCGCCAGCGTACTGGAGGTGGATGACAATGCCTTTGTGCTCAACAGCTTCTCCAAGTACTTCGGCATGACCGGCTGGCGCCTGGGCTGGCTGGTCGCTCCGCGGGAGGCGGTGCCGGAACTGGAAAAGCTGGCGCAGAACCTCTACATCAGTGCGCCCTCGATGGCCCAGCACGCCGCGCTGGCCTGCTTCCGCGAGGACACCCTGACGATCCTGGAGGCGCGTCGCGCCGAGTTCGCCCGCCGCCGCGACTATCTGCTGCCCGCCCTGCGCGAGCTGGGTTTCGGCATCGCCGTCGAGCCGAAGGGTGCCTTCTATTTATATGCAGACGTTTCAGCCTTCACCCAGGACGCCTATGCGTTCTGCCAGCACTTCATCGAGACCGAGCACGTCGCCTTCACCCCGGGCCTGGATTTCGGCCGGCATCTGGCTGGCCAGCACGTGCGCTTCGCCTATACCCAGAGCCTGTCGCGCCTGGAGGAGGCTGTCGCGCGCATCGCCCGTGGCCTGCAGAGCTGGGCGGCGCGAGCGTGAGGTTCGATCCGCCGCTTGAAGAGGGTCGGCTGCTGCGGCGCTACAAGCGCTTCCTGGCCGACATCGAGACTGCTCAGGGGGAGCAACTGACGATCCACTGCCCGAACACCGGTTCGATGCTCAACTGCATGAGCGAAGGCTGTCGGGTGTGGTTCAGCCGCTCCAGCGATCCCCGGCGCAAGTTGCCGGGCACCTGGGAGTTGGTGGAGACGCCCCAGGGCCGCCTGGCCTGCATCAACACTGCACGGGCCAATCCGCTGGTGGAGGAAGCCCTGCTGGCGGGGCGGATTCCCGAACTGGCGGGGTTCACCGCACTTAAGCGGGAAGTCGCTTATGGCATGGAGAACAGCCGAGCCGACTTCCGCCTCGATTACCCCTCGGCCGCGCTCTACGTCGAGGTGAAGAGTGTCACCCTCGGGTTCGAGGGGACGCCCGTTGCGGCCTTCCCTGATGCGGTCACTACCCGTGGGGCCAAGCACCTGCGGGAGCTGGCGCACCTGGCGCGAGAGGGGACCCGTGCCGTGCAGTTGTACTGCGTGAACCTCTCCGGAATCGACGCGGTGCGGCCGGCACGGGAAATCGACCCGTACTACGCCCAGGCTCTGGCCGATGCACAAGAGGCCGGGGTCGAGGTGCTGGCCTACGGTGCAGAGCTGAGCCTCGAGGGCATGGTGTTGACCCGTCGCCTCAACCTGCAGCTGTAGGTGCACCATCCAGCCAGATGCCCTGACCGTCTTCCCGGCAGGGCAGGGCGCGCAACGCCTGGCCCACGCAGGGGCCGGTGACGCATTCGCCGGTCTCGATCAGGAACAGCGCACCGTGGGTGGCGCACTGGATCAGGCTGCCGCTGTCGTCGAGGAAACGGTCCGGTTGCCATTCCAGGGGAATGCCACGGTGCGGGCAGCGATTCTCATAGGCATGGACCCGCCCCTTCCGGCGCACCAGCAGCAGCTTCAGGTCATCGATCAGAAAGCCCCGGCTCTGGCCTTCGGCCAACTCGTCGGGGCGGCATAGCAGAATCATCGGCGTCTCCACGGCAGGCGGGCATTATCCCGCGCTGCCGTGGATTGCCAAGAGGGGGCGCGTCCTTGCGCTGAAAGGGGTCAGATCTCCCAGATCAGGTTGACCGCGGCGTGGCGCCCAGGCTGGGTGTAGCGCTGCAGGCTGGGACTGTTCTCGCTCAGTCCGCGTACATCGCTCCACTGCCAGTAGTCCTTGTCGGTGATGTTGAACAGCCCGGCGTTGACCGAGAACGCCTCGGTGACCTGCCACCAGCCATTCAGGTCCAGCAGGCCGTAGCCCGAGGGCTGGTACTGGCCGGCGGTCTGGGTGCGGTCGATGCGCTCCTTGGCTGCTACCAGGGTCCAGCTCAGGTCGCCGCCGAACTTGCCATTGGGCTGCGCATACCCCATGCCGAAGACGCCCTTGAGCGGGTCGACGCTGTTGAGCGGCTGGCCGGTGCCCTCGTCCTTGCCGCGTGCGTAGGCCACGGAGCTCATGGCGCGCCAGCCGGCCGGCATGCCGAATTTGTCGAGGAAGAGCTCGCCCTTGGCCTCGAAGCCACGGATGGTCACCCGGTCGCGGTTGACGTACTGGAATTCGCCGAGGGGAAAGCCCGGCACGCTGGAGGGGCGGGATACCTGCTCGATGAAGTCGTCGTAGCGGTTGTAGAACAGCGCGGCGCCGAAGCTGCCGATCTCGTACTTGCCGCGCAGGCCCAGCTCGAAGCTGTCGCTGGTCTCGGCCTTGAGGTTGGTGTTGGCCAGGGTGCGGTACATGCCCGGATTGACGAACTCGCCGAATATCTCGATCGCCTGCGGAGCACGGAAGCCGGCGGCGTACTGACCGTACACGCTGTGCTGATCGTCGACCTGGTAGGTCACGCCGAACTTGGGCGATACGGCCGAGTCGGTGAAGTCGCTCGGGTTGGCGTCGGTCGCCTGGCTGTTGAGGTAGCGCGTGGTGGCGTGGGGCTTCATGGCGTAGTAGTCGTAACGCAGGCCCGGCAGCAGGGTCCAGCGGCCGATCTCGATGCTGTCCTGGATGAAGGCCGCGTACTCGTTGGTGGTCGGGTCCGGGAAGTCGCTGGTTGGCAGCACCGGCGTGTTGACCCCGGTGGCGATGACGGTCTCGCCGCCTGTTCGCAGGTCGGTGTTCTTCAGGCGCTTGAGGTCGGTGCCGTAGACCAGGGTGTGTTGGCTGCCGGCGATGCTGAAGGACTTGTCCAGCTTGCTGTTGAGCACCCAGAGCTTCTCCTCGTAGTGGGAGTCGCGGGTGCGGAAGCGGGGCGAGCCGCTGACGACACGGTTCTCGTAGGTGCGCTGGCGGGTCTGGCTGTCCTGGTAGCTGAGCTGGTTCTGCAGGTTGTCCGCCAGCGGGCTGTCCAGCTGCAGGGTGTGCAGCAGCGAATAGCGCTCACGGTCGACGCTGTCGCGCGCGTCCTGGGTACGGATGGTGGCGGTGTTGCTGTAGTTGCTCAAAACCTTGGTGTCGGTGTCGTCCTGGTAGCGCTCGTAGGTCAGCTGCAGGCGCTGGCCTTCGGCGTAGTCCCAGCCGAGCTTGGTCAGCAGGTTGTCGGTGGTGTAGTCGACCGGGTTGGCTTCCTCGCGCGTCGCGCCGATGCCGCCGATATCACCCTGGGTGTCCAGTGCCTGGCCGGTGCGACGGCCAATGTGCAACAGGGCATCGACGTTACCTTGGCGGGCGGCGAGGGTGGTGCTGCGCAGCCAGCTGTCGTCGGAGCCGTCGTAGCCGGTCTTCAGGCGGGCGTAGGTGTCATCGCCTTCGTCCAGGTAGTCGGCCGCGTCCTTGGTAATGAAGCTCACCGCGCCGCCGATGGCGTCGCTGCCGTACAGCGAGCTGGCCGGCCCCCGGATGATCTCCACCTGCTTGAGGGTGTCCGGGTCCACGTAGTCGCGCTGTGCGCTGAGGAAGCCGCCGAAGGAAAAGGCGTCCGGCATGCTCACGCCGTCCACCTGCGTCAGCACGCGGTTGCCGCCGATGCCCCGGATGGTGAAGCCGGACAGGCCGAAGCGGCTGCCCGTCCCGCCGACCGATACACCCGGCTCGTAACGCACCAGGTCCCGAATATTTTTTACGTTCTTCTGGTCGATCTCTCGTTCAGTCATTACCGACACCGTGCTCGGCACCTGGTCGAGCGTCTGCTCGCTGCGGGTGGCGGTTACCGTGACGGTGTCGAACTGGGTCGCGGTCTTTTCCGCAGCCAGAGCGAGGGAGGGCGACAGGAGCAGCAGGGCCAGCCAGGAGCGGCGGGCGAAGGGGGGACGAGGCGACATGGGCGGACTCCCGGGTTCAAGGCGCGTCCAGGGGCCGGCCGGGCACTTCTGGTGTGGCAGGAAGCCACGGGCGTCATGCCGCAGGTGCCTTTCCCGATGACCGTCCTGGTCATCGCTTTCGCCGGCCTCTCTGGTGATCGCAGGTTGGCATCGGTGGCGAACATAATGAGGTTGACAGCCAAATGTAAACAATTATCAAATTGATTCGTATTTGTGAATTCGGGCTTGAACATGCCGCGTATTCCACTCTGCCTCGCGCTGTCGCTTATCGCGCACGGGGGGCTTGCATGGCTCCTGCACGATCTGCGGGCGGAGCCGGCTATCGCCCGGGGAGAGGCCCGGGCGGACGTGGTGCACCTGGTCAGCCTGGTCGAACCGGCGCCTGCCGTGGCTGAGCCCGTGGCGCGCCCGGTACCGGCTCCCCGCAAGGTGGAACCACAGAACCACCCGGTCGCGGAAGCCAAGCCCGTTGCCGTAAAGCCGCGCCTGGTCAGTCCTGAAGTGCCCGCGCGCAAGGTCGTGCGCAGTGAGCCGCAGCCGCACCCACAGTCCCGCTCCAGCAGCGAGCCGAGCGTGGCGCAAGTGGCACCTTCGACGCCCAGCGCGGCCCCGCAGTCGGCACCTGCCCGGCAGGCCGCCAAGTCGCCGAAGGCCGAGGTGGTCATCGACCAGCCTTCCTTCCTTGTACCGCCCAAACCCCCGATCTACCCGGCCCAGGCGCGCCGTCGCAACCAGCAGGGCGTGGTCCTGGTGGAGGTGCGCCTGGACGAGCGCGGTGGGCTGCGGGACCTGAAATTGCTGCGCTCGTCAGGCATCGAGAGCCTCGACGAAGCGGCCATGAACGCGGTCGCCAGCTGGCGCTTCCGTCCTGAGGTCCAGGACGGCGAGCCGGTGCCGAGCCGCGTGAGAATACCCATTGAATTCGCCCTTACGGCGAGCCGTTGATCCTGAAGGAGTGACACCATGACTGCCCTCAACCAAACCGCCACGGCGGGCCCCGCCCTGTACCAGGCCTGGCAGACGCTGCGTGGCGAGGAGCCGCGCCTGCGCGCCCGTGACGCCGCCGAGCGCCTCTCGGTCAGCGAGGGCGAGCTTACCGCCAGCCGCCTGGGCGTGGATGCCGTGCGCCTGCGCCCCGAGTGGGCGAGCCTGCTGCCCGCGCTGGGTGAGCTGGGCCACATCATGGCGCTGACCCGCAACGAGCATTGCGTGCATGAGCGCAAGGGCGTGTACCGCGAGGTGTCGGTGATGGCCAACGGGCAGATGGGGCTGGTGGTGTCCGCCGACATCGACCTGCGCCTGTTCCTTGGTGGCTGGTCCAGCGTGTTCGCCGTGGCCGAAGAAACCCCGCGCGGCACTCAGCGCAGCATCCAGATTTTCGACAGGCAGGGCGTGGCCGTACACAAGGTGTTCCTCACCGAGCGCAGCGAAGTCGCCGCCTGGGCGCCGCTGGTCGAGCGCTTCCAGGCCGAGGAACAGAGCGCCGAGCTGGATCTGCAGCCGCTGCCCGCCGCCGAGCCGGTCAGGCCCGATGCCGAGATCGACGTCGCCGGCCTGCGTGAAGGCTGGTCAGCCCTCAAGGACACCCACCACTTCTTCGCCCTGCTGAAGAAGCATGGCGCGGCCCGCACCCAGGCCCTGCGCCTGGCCGGCAGCGAGTGGGCCGAGAAGCTGGACACCGCCGAACTGCCGCGCCTGCTGGAGGCGGCGGGGGAGAAGCAGATCCCCATCATGGTGTTCGTCGGCAACCGCCACTGCATCCAGATCCACAGCGGCCCGGTGCAGAACCTGAAATGGATGGACACCTGGTTCAACGTGCTCGACCCCGAGTTCAACCTGCACCTGAAGACCCCGGGCGTGACCGAGCTGTGGCGGGTACGCAAGCCCAGCAGCGACGGCGTGATCACCAGTTGGGAAGCCTTCGATGCCGAAGGCGAGCTGGTGCTGCAACTGTTCGGCGCGCGCAAGCCGGGCATCCCGGAGCGGGAAGACTGGCGTGCCCTGGCCGAGACCGCTCCGGCGCTCTGACGCCTGGCCGAGCCCCGGCCCGATCCACCCCGACGCCCCGCCCCTGCCGGGGCGTCGTTCCGCCTGAATCTGAAGGAGTCATAGGATGCGTGTTGCTGTTTCCCTTGCCGGCCTGTGCGCCGGCCTGTTCCTGAGCCAAGCGGCGCATGCCGCCGATCCGTTGCCGCAACGCTGGGTCAGCGCCGGGGGCTCCCTCAGTGAATGGGTGGTGGCGCTGGGTGGCGAGAGCAAGCTGGTGGGCGTCGACACCACCAGCCTCCATCCCGCCTCGCTGAAGTCGCTGCCGAGCATCGGCTACCAGCGCCAGTTGGCCGCCGAGGGCATCCTCTCGCTGCGCCCGGACATACTGCTGGGTACCGAGGAAATGGGCCCGCCGCCGGTGATCGAGCAGGTCAATGCAGCGGGGGTGCGCATCGAACTGCTGCCGTCCAGGGCCGAGCTGCCGGTGCTGGAGAAGAACCTCACGCTGATCGGCGGCCTGCTGGGTGACGAGGCCCGCGCGCAAAAGGTCTTCGCCGACTACAGCCAGCGCTTCGAGCAGCAGGCCAGGTGGGTCGCTGAGACCCGGCGCACGCAGGAGGCGCCGCGCGTCCTGCTGCTGCTCGGCCATGCCGGCAGCAACCCCAAGGCCGCCGGCAAGGACACCGCCGCCGCTTGGATCATCGAGCAGGCCGGTGGCCGGAACATCACCGATCATCTCGGCTACAAGGCGATCTCCAACGAGGCGCTGGCGGCGCTGGACCCGGACGTGGTGGTGTTCGCCGATCGCCGCCTCGAAGGCGAGGAAGCCAAGGCCGCGCTGCTCAAGCAGAACCCCGCTCTGGCCATGACCCGTGCCGGCAAGCAGGGCCGCCTGCTGCCGCTGGACCCGACCCTGCTGGTGGGCGGCCTCGGCCCGCGCCTGCCGGATGGGGTGGCCGCGCTGTCCGCGGGCTTTTATCCTCAGGCACCGGCCCTGACCGCCAACAGCCAGAACCAGCCATGACCCCCGCTGTACATTCGCGCCCCCTGTTCATCGCACTGGGCGCCTTGCTCGCGCTCGCCCTGTGGCTGTCCCTGGCCCTCGGCCCGGTGAGCCTGCCCCTGGGCGACACCCTGCGCGCGGCCCTGCGCCTGGCCGGGATGCCGCTCGCGCCCGCAGGCCTGGAGCAGGCCGAACTGATCCTCGGGCAGATCCGCCTGCCGCGCACCCTGCTGGGCCTCGCCGTCGGCGCGGTGCTGGCGCTGTCTGGCGTGGCCATGCAGGGCCTGTTCCGCAACCCGCTGGCGGACCCCGGCCTGGTCGGCGTTTCCAGTGGCGCGGCCCTCGGCGCGGCGGTGGCCATCGTCGGTGGTGCGGCCCTCGGCGGGCTGCCCGAGAACATCGCGCCCTACCTGCTGTCCGCCTGCGCCTTCGCCGGTGGCCTGGGAGTGACGGCGCTGGTCTACCGCCTCGGCCGGCGCGACGGGCAGACCAGCGTGGTGACCATGCTGCTCGCCGGCATCGCCCTCAACGCCCTGGCTTTCGCCTGCATCGGTTTGTTCACCTACCTGGCGGACGACGCCACGCTGCGCACCCTGACCTTCTGGAACCTGGGCAGCCTCAATGGCGCCAGCTATGCGCGGCTGTGGCCGCTGCTGCTGATCACCGGGGCGGTGGCGCTGTGGCTGCCGCGCCGGGCCAAGGCGCTGAACGCCTTGCTGCTGGGCGAGTCCGAGGCGCGCCACCTGGGCTTCGAGGTGGAGAAGCTCAAGCGCGAACTGGTGCTGTGCACGGCGCTGGGCGTCGGCGCCGCAGTGGCCGCTGCCGGGCTGATCGGCTTTATCGGCCTGGTGGTGCCGCACCTGGTGCGCCTGGTCGCCGGGCCGGATCACCGTGTCCTGCTGCCGGCCTCGGCACTGGCCGGTGCCAGCCTGCTGCTGTTCGCCGACCTGGCCGCGCGCCTGGTGCTGGCGCCGGCGGAGATGCCCATCGGCATCGTCACCGCGCTGATCGGCGCGCCCTTCTTCCTTTATCTGCTGCTGCGGGGGCGTCACTGATGCTGCGTGTCGAACAGCTTGAAGTGCACCGTGGCAGCACCGTGGTGCTGGCGGGCGTGGACCTGGAGCTGCGCCCCGGCGAAGTGCTGGGCGTGCTCGGCCCCAACGGCGCGGGCAAGAGCACCCTGCTCGGCGCCCTGAGCGGCGAGCTGGGCCTGGCCGCTGGCCAGGTCAGCCTGGAGCGCCGCCCGCTTGCCGAATGGGCCGGCCCGCAGCGTGCCCAGCGCCTGGCGGTGTTGCCGCAGAGTTCCACCCTGAGCTTCGGCTTCCGTGTCGAGGAAGTGGTCGGCATGGGCCGCCTGCCCCACGCGACGGGGCGGGTGCGGGATGCCGAGATCATCCGTGAGGCCCTGGAGGCGGCCGATGCCGCGCACCTGGCCGGGCGCAGCTACTTGGCGCTCTCCGGCGGCGAGCGCCAGCGCGTGCACCTGGCACGGGTGCTGGCACAGTTGTGGCCGGGCGCGCAGGGGCAGCACCTGCTGCTGGACGAGCCCACCTCCATGCTCGATCCCCTGCACCAGCACACCACCCTGCAAGCGGTGCGTGATTTCGCCGGGCGTGGCGCCGCGGTGCTGGTGATCCTCCATGACCTGAACCTGGCGGCGCGCTACTGCGACCGCCTGCTGCTGCTCTGCGACGGGCGCCCCCATGTGCTGGGCACGCCCGACGAGGTGCTGCAACCCGAGCCGTTGAAGGCCGTGTTCGGCCTCGACGTGCTGGTGCAGCGCCACCCGGAACGCGGCCATCCCCTGATCGTCGCGCGCTGAACGAACCCGAGGAATCCATCCATGCGCCTGCTTCTCCTGCTCGTCATCGCGTCCCTGGCGGCGTGCCAGGCCACCCCGCCCTTGCCGCAGTGGCAGAGCCCGGAGGCCCGCCAGCATGCCGATCTCGGTGTCATCCGCGACCTGCGCAGTGGCCAGACCCTGAGTCCACGGCAATTGCTCGACCGCCTCGCCGAGGCGCCGCGCGTGCTGGTGGGCGAACAGCACGACAACCCCGACCACCACGCCCTGCAGTTGTGGTTGCTAGAGGCGCTGGAAGGCCGTCGCAGCCAGGGCAGCCTGCTGCTGGAAATGCTCAACCCCGACCAGCAAGCCAAGGTGGATGCCGTGCACGCACTTATCCGTTCCGGCGCCGATGAAGGTGAGCTGGAAAGCGCGCTGGCCTGGCAGAGGAGCTGGGACTGGGCGCTGTACGGCCCGATCGTGCGCCATGCGCTGGCCCAGCCCTACCCGCTGCTGGCGGCGAACCTGGATCGCAGCGAGATCATGCGCATCTATGGTGAGCAGCCAGCGCTCAGCGGCACCGCCTCGACCACGGCCACCGTCCAGGACGCTCTGCGCGAGCAGATCCGCGAATCCCATTGCGGGCTGCTGCCGGAGAGCCAGTTCCCGGCCATGCTCGCCGTGCAGCAGCAGCGTGACCGGCGCATGGCCGAGCGCCTGCTGGCGGCCCCGCAACCGGCGCTGCTCTTCGCCGGTGCCTTCCATGTGCGCCGCGACCTGGGCGTGCCGCTGCACCTGGCTGATCTCGGAGCGGGGGAGGGCAGTGCGGTGCTGATCCTCGCCGAGGCCGGCAAGACCGTGGAGCCGGGCAGTGCCGACTACGTCTGGTACACCGCCGCAGTCACTCCGGTTGACCATTGCGCCGAGATGCGCAAGCAGATGCACACGCGCCCTTGAATCCATCCTGTTGTCGATTTCGGAGTCCGTATGGCTGAACTGAACGATCCTGAGCTGGCCGCTCTGGCGGTCCGCCTGCTCGACCTGACTTCCCTCAACGACACGGATGACGAGGCGGTCATCGACACTCTTTGCACCCGCGCGCTGACGCCCGTCGGAGCGGTGGCTGCCGTCTGCGTCTACCCACGCTTCATCGGCTTTGCCCGGCGGCGTCTCGATGCGCTGGGCGCCGAAGCCGTGCGCGTCGCCACCGTGGCCAACTTTCCTCAGGGTGGCGTCGATGTACGGCGAGCGCTGGAGGAAACCCGGGCTGCCGTGGCCGATGGGGCGGACGAGGTGGACCTGGTCTATCCCTATGCTGCGTTGCTGGCGGGCGATGCCCAGCCGGGGCGCGATCTGGTGGCTGCATGCCGGGAAGCCTGCGGGGAACGGGCGGTGCTCAAGGTGATTCTCGAGACCGGGGCGCTGGCGCAGCCGGAGCTGATCCGCCAGGCCAGCCGCGATGCGATCGCGGCGGGTGCCCAGTTCATCAAGACCAGCACCGGCAAGGTGCCTGTCAACGCAACGCCGGAGGCGGCAGCGCTGATGCTCGGGGTCATTGCCGAGCAAGGCGGTACGGTGGGCTTCAAGGCGGCCGGCGGCTTGCGGACCCTGGCGGATGCGCGCTGCTACATCGAGCTGGCACGGACGACGCTCGGCGCGCACTGGGTAACCCCCGAGCATTTGCGGCTCGGTGCTTCAGGCTTGCTGGCCGAGCTGCTGAAGACCCTGGGTGCTGCGGGCGAGCCTGTAGCAAGTGCTGGCTACTGACTCATCACGACCTTCCCCACGTCCCCACGCGAGGCTGTCATGACCACACCCCACATCAATGCACAGCCGGGTGACTTTGCCGAGACCGTACTCATGCCCGGTGACCCGCTGCGGGCCCGGGCAATCGCCGAAACCTTTCTGGAAGACGTGCGGGAGGTGAACACCGTGCGCAACATGCTCGGCTATACCGGCCGCTACCGGGGGCAACGCGTTTCGGTGATGGGGTCGGGCATGGGCATCCCCTCCATCTCGCTTTACGCCCATGAGCTGTTCAGCCAGTTCGGCGTGCGGCGCATCATCCGCGTGGGCAGTTGCGGGGCCTTGCAGCCGGACGTCCACCTGCACGACCTGGTGATCGCTCAGGGCGCGTCCACCGATTCCGGCGTCAACCTCAAGCGTTTCGGCGGCTTCGACTTTGCCGCGCTGGCGGCTTACCGCTTGTTGGCGCGTGCCGTGAGCCGAGCCGATGAAATGGGGATGACGGTGCACGTGGGCAATGTGTTTTCCGCCGACCTGTTCTACGAGCCGACGGCCGATTGGATGGCGCCCATGAGCCGGATGGGCATCCTCGCCGTGGAGATGGAGGCGGCGGGGTTGTACGGCGTGGCGGCGGAGCTGGGGCGCGAGGCGTTGGCCGTATTGACGGTGAGCGACCAGTTGCTGACGGGGGAGCGCCTCGGATCGCAGGCGCGCCAGGAGGGGCTCCACGACATGACCCGGCTGGTGCTTGAAAGCGTGATCGACTGAGGGCGGTAGGCCCAGGTGGGACGTGGCTTTCAGCGGTTTTCTGCAGGCAAAAAAAGACCCGGCAAACTGCCGGGTCAATAACCGTGATTAGCCTGATGAGGAGATAATCTGAAGAGTCCGACTGCTTGGTCTCTCAGCTTACCGGCTGATCTCGCGACCAGTTGTGGTAATAATAACAATTCTCATTTCGTGGTCAAGTGCAGGATGTAAAAAAATTCGTCAGAACAGGATGAACGGTCATCAGGCACGAAAAACCCGGCATTTGCCGGGCTTTTTGTAGGGTTGTGTGGATCAGCCTTCCGGGTTCGCCTGGCGCTGTTGGGTGATTTCCTTGTTCAGCAGGTCGATGCGCCGGGCCATGCTCTCGATGAGGCTGTGGGCGATGCGTGGGTTGCTCTGCATCAAGCTGAGGAACTGATCCTTTGGGATCACCATCACGGTGCAGGGCTCGCTGGCGACGACGGTGGCACTGCGCTTCTCGCGGGTGAATACCGCCATGGCGCCGAAAATTTCGTCCTTCTGCACGTCGCCGACCTTCTGGCCGTCGACGAAGGCTTCGGCATGGCCTTCGATGATGATGAAAACGTGGTCGGCGTCGTCGCCCTGGTGGATCAGCTCCTCGCCGGCGGCGAAATGCTGGAAGCCGGTGGAGGGGCGGATCTCCGGCTGCTTCAGTCGAGCCAGCGCGTCCGAGAGCAGGGCGGTGTGACCGATCAGGTACTGGATGAACTGCTCCTGGCGCTGCTCGTCGGCATAAATGTGCTTGAACACAGCGCTGCGGGAGTAGGGGGTGAGGCTTACAGGCTCGTCGCTGCGGTAGCGGCAGCTTGGCAGCTCGATGCCTTGGCGCAGACCTACCAGGTCGCCTTCCTGGAGGTAGAAGAGGGGGCGTTCGTCGACCAGGGCGTGCAGCAAGCCATTCTCGATGATGAATAGCTGATTGCCAGGCAACTCCCGGTTCAGGTCCTCGACCGACTCGAAGGAGAGCGGGGGGCCGGAAGGTTCGAGCCCGTCGAGCAGCTGGCTGGGAATGCTTTGCAGTCGGTTGATCAGCTGGTCGGCGTAAGCAGGTTGCTCCCCGAGTAGGTACATGTCGGTAATTCCTTGGACTGGCTGGGCTTGGACGCACGAACGTCCCTGAAACAATAGGGCGCATCGGTACGAACGTAAATCACCGAGCGCTGGTGTTGTGAGCTAGCTCCTGTTGTTCTGCGGAAAAGACTCGAGCTCACCGTTGAGTTGGGCCTTGTGGCCCGGGGGCAGCTCGTTCCAGTGCACGTCCAGCAGGGCCCCTTCAATGGCGTACAGAAGCACCTTGGAGGCGCGAAAGCCACGGGCCTTTACCGCTCTATAGGCGCCTACAGCCCCCAGGCGGCGAAGGTCGGACGCATTGTGTATACCCACCGCGTGCAACCATTGTGCCGAGGTCTTGCCGAGGTTCTTCAGGTTCTGCAATTCATCGTTCATCGAGCCTCCTTGCAATGGGTGCGCGAGAGGACAGGTTTCCCGGTGTCGCGCCCAAGAGTGTAGCGGGCGGTCAGGCGGATGTGGCCGCATGACATCACTCGTTCGACGGTTGGTCAGCGGTGGGTGTTGTAGCGCAGGCGGGTGCCGAAATTCACCGACATGAGCAGCTCGTCCGCAGCCAGTTCGGTGGGGAAATAGGCGCCCGAGATCTGTGCGTGGGCGATGCTGGCGCCCTGCAATTGGGATTCGCGGAAGTCGATGCCGCGCAGGTCGGCCCCCCTGAAGTAGGCGTCGGTGAAGTCGACGCCACGGGCATCCAGGCCGCGCAGGTCGATGCCGCGAAAGTCACCGCCGCGCAGGTCGACGGTGCCGTCGGCTGGTTTCCGGGCGTTGAAGCCCGCGATGTCGTCGTTACGCAGGAGGAGGTAGAGAGGCGAGTCGAGCTGATGGGGAAGTGTCATGGCGGGGCTCGTCCGTTGAGGGTTCCCCGGGAGTATAGAAGGTGCGGCAGGAATTCCCTGCCGCACCTTGGGAGGGGCTTAGAGTCCCGGCAGGAACTGGCGGATGCGCTCGACCAGGGTGTCCAGGCTCTTGGCCTGGTGAGTGTCGACGCGGGTGCTGTGGGCCTGCTCTTCGCTGTCGAGGGGCTCGCGGCTGACGTGCTGCGCTTGTACCACCTCCAGGGTGGCGTCGGAGGGGTCAGTGCCCTGCTGGCGGCGCTGCTCCAGCCAACTGCCGATAACCGCATCCGGTGCCTGGCAGTCGAGAATCAGGAACGCGGTGCCGGCCTTCTCGGCCACGGTGCGAGCGCCCTGACGCTGGGTGCGCTTGAGGTAGGCGGCGTCGAGTACCACCGGGAAGCCGGCGCTCAGCACCTGCTCGGCCAGATCGTGCAGGCGCTGGTAGGTGGCCTCGGTGGATTCGGGGCTATAGATGCCGCTGTTCAGTTCGCCGTCTTTCCCCGGCTGTTCGCCGAACAGGCGCTTGCGCTCCACGTCCGAACGCAGGCGGATGGCGCCCAGGGCGTCCACCAGGCGCAGGGCGACGTGGCTCTTGCCGACCGCCGAGACGCCGTGGGTGATGGCGAGGAAGCGCAGCGGGATGGTGCTGTAGCTCTCTGCCAGGTTGGCGTAGTTGCGGTACTGGCGCAGGGTGGCGGCGCGCTGCACGGCGTCGGTCTGGTGGGCGAGGCTGAACAGGGCGACCTTGGCGCGCACCAGGGCGCGGTAGGCCTTGTAGAAGTTGAGCAGAGCCAGGCCACGGTAGTCGCCGGTTTCCTCGAGGTAGCGGCTGACCAGGCGGCGGGAGAGCGACTTGAGGCCACGGTCTTCGAGGTCCATCGCCAGGAAACCGATGTCGGCATAGACGTCAGTGAAGCGGAAGGGCTCGTTGAACTCGATGCAGTCGAACAGCACCACTTCGCCATTGATGAGGGTGGCATTGCCCAGGTGGATATCGCCGTGGCACTCACGGATGAAACCGTCGCGCTTGCGCTCGGCCAGCAGCGGCTTGAGGCGCTCGAAGCTGCTCTGCGCCCAGGCTTCCAGGGCGTCGAGTTGCTGCAGGTCGGCCTTGGCTTCGAGCATCGGGCGGATCTGGTCGAAGTTCTGCTGCACCGGCTGCATCACGGCTTCGGGCGTGCCCAGCGGGTGCTTCTTGTCCACGCGCGGGGCTTCGAGGTGGAACCGGGCAATCTGCTCGGCCAGGGCGTCGACGTGGGCCGGGCTCAGTTCACCACGGGACTGGATCTCGCTCAGCAGGTTGCTTTGCGGGAACTGCGCCATGCGGATGGCGTACTCGATCACCGGGCCTTCGCCTCCCAGGCGGGGGGCCGACTCGCTACCGGTGATGGGCACTACATCCAGGTAAAGGTCATGGGTGAGGCGTTGGTTGAGACGGACTTCCTCGGTGCAGAAGTGCTGGCGGTCTTCCAGGCGGGTGAAGTCGAGGAAGCCGAAATTCACTGGCTTCTTGATCTTGTAGACGTAGGGACCGGTGAGCAGCACCCAGGAGATATGGGTTTCGATGACGCTGAAGGCTTCCACCGGATGGGGGTAGAGGCTCGGGTCCTGAAGGGCTTGGATCAATTGTTGGCTCACGGTCGTTCCTTGTTCTGGCACGTGCAGAGGCGGGCATTATGGGTGCTGTGCGCCACTCTGCAAACCATCAGGGGGCGCCTACTGGCGCTGGGCAAAGTGCGTATAATGCGCCGCCATGACTCGTTCCCGATCCCCCCGCTCCCGTAAGAAACCCCGTTCCAGTGGCTTGCGCAGGCTCTTCGGCTGGGCTTTCAAGCTCAGCCTGGTGGGCCTGGTCATCCTGGCGGGCTTCGCCGTCTATCTGGATGCCATCGTCCAGGAAAAATTCTCCGGTAAGCGCTGGACCGTGCCGGCGAAGGTCTATGCACGGCCCCTTGAGTTGTTCGTCGGGCTGAAGCTGGCCAAGGACGACTTCCTCAAGGAGCTCGACGCCCTCGGCTACCGTCGGGAGAGCGCCTCCAACGGGCCGGGTTCGGCCTCCGTGGCCGGCTCGACGGTGGAGCTGAACACCCGTGGCTTCCAGTTCTACGAAGGGGCTGAGCCGGCGCGTCTGATCAAGGTGCGCTTCTCCGGTGACTACGTGGCGGGGCTCAGCCAGGGCAGCGGTGCCAACCTGGCGGTTGCGCGCCTGGAGCCGCTGCTGATCGGTGGCCTCTACCCTGCTCACCACGAAGACCGGATTCTCATCAAGCTGGACCAGGCGCCGCCTTACCTGGTGGATACGCTGGTTGCGGTGGAGGACCGAGAGTTCTTCAACCACTGGGGCGTCTCGCTGAAGTCCATCGCGCGGGCCATCTGGGTCAACGCCACCGCCGGTCAATTACGCCAAGGCGGTAGCACCCTGACCCAGCAGTTGGTGAAGAACTTCTACCTGACCAGCGAGCGCAGCATCACCCGCAAGGCCACCGAGGCGATGATGGCGATGCTGCTGGAAATGCATTACGACAAGCGCGAGATCCTTGAGGCCTACCTGAACGAGGTGTTCCTCGGCCAGGACGGCCAGCGCGCTGTGCACGGCTTCGGCCTCGCCAGCCAGTATTTCTTCAGCCAGCCGCTTTCCGAACTCAAGCTGCATCAGGTGGCGTTGCTGGTGGGGATGGTCAAGGGGCCGTCCCAGTTCAATCCGCGCCGCAATCCCGAGCGCGCGCTCGAGCGCCGGAACCTGGTGCTGGACCTGCTCGCCGAGCAGGGCGTGGTCACGGCCGAGGAGGCCGCAATGGCGAAGGCCAAGCCACTGGGTGTGACGCCTCGCGGCAGCATGGCCGACAGCTCCTATCCGGCCTTCCTCGATCTGGTCAAACGCCAGTTGCGGGAAGATTACCGAGACGAGGACCTGACCGAGGAAGGGCTGCGCATCTTCACCAGCTTTGACCCCATTCTCCAGTCCAAGGCCGAGACGGCACTGGAAGAGACGCTCAAGCGCCTGGCAGGCCGCAAGGGCGTGGATGAGGTGGAGTCCGCGATGGTGGTGAGCAATCCGGAGACCGGCGAGATCCAGGCCCTGATCGGCAGTCGCCAGCCCCGCTTCGCAGGCTTCAATCGGGCCATTGATGCGGTGCGTCCGGTCGGCTCCCTGATCAAGCCCGCTGTCTACCTGACGGCGTTGGAGCGGCCCAGCCAATACACCCTGACCAGTTGGGTGCAGGATGAGCCCTTCTCGGTGAAGGGGCAGGATGGCCAGGTCTGGACGCCGCAGAATTACGACCGCCGAGCCCATGGCACGATCTTTCTCTACCAAGGGCTGGCCAACTCTTACAACCTCTCCACGGCCAAGCTGGGCTTGGAAATTGGCGTGCCCAACGTGCTGAAGACCCTGGAGCGCCTGGGCGTGTCCCGCGAGTGGCCGGCGTATCCGTCCATGCTGTTGGGCGCCGGGGCGCTCAGTCCGATGGAAGTGGCGACGATGTACCAGACCCTGGCCAGCGGTGGTTTCAATACCCCGCTGCGGGGTATCCGCAGCGTGCTGGCTGCGGAGGGCGAGCCGCTCAAGCGCTACCCCTTCCAGATTCAGCAGCGCTTCGATCCGGGGGCTATTTACCTGGTGCAGAACGCCATGCAGCGCGTGATGCGTGAGGGTACGGGGCGCTCCGTCTACAGCCAGTTGCCAGCGTCCCTGACCCTGGCAGGCAAGACTGGCACCACCAACGATTCGCGTGATAGCTGGTTCGCCGGTTTCAGTCAGGATTTGCAGGCCGTGGTCTGGCTCGGCCGCGACGACAACGGCAAGACGCCGCTGACCGGTGCCACGGGTGCCCTGCAGGTGTGGACCAGCTTCATGCGCAAGGCCGATCCGTTGCCGCTCGACATGCCCATGCCGGAGAACGTCGTCCAGGCCTGGATCGATCCGCGTACCGGCCAGGGCTCCGATTCGAGCTGCCCAGGGGCTGTACAGATGCCTTATATTCGCGGCAGTGAACCCGCTCCTGGCCAGGCCTGTGGAGCGGGTGCGCCGGTGGACTCGGTGATGGACTGGGTCCGCGGCTGGGTGCAATGAACGAAGAGGACCTGATGTGAACAAAGGCTGGATTCCTGCGGTTACCGTCGCGCTCATGCTTGGTGGTTGCGCCACCCCTCAACGCAATGCAATTCCTGTCGTCGACTCCGGTGGCCCGATGTCCGAGCAGGAAGAGGGCGCGGGCGGCTATCGGGCACCCGTGCAGGCTGCCCAGCCTCGCTATGAGCCGCAGGATGCGGGCGTCGTGGTGATGGTTCCGGGGGCTACTTCCGGTTCGTCCGCGCAGGCCATGCCGGCACCGAGTGCGCCCATCAGTGGTTCGGTGACCTCTGGTCCGATCACTCCGGGACCGCTCGTCACCGGCCCGGCAGCAGGCGTTTCGGCACCTGCCGCCAGCCCCAATTACGGCAGCACCTATTCCGCCCCGACCGCGCCGTCCATGCCGAGCGGCATCCCCTCCAGTGGTGGCCTGGCTGCCGACGAGCAACTGGATGGCCCGGTGCTGGCCTTGCTGACCACTGCCCAGCAGCAACAGGGTGGTGGTGATCTCAACGGTGCTGCGTCCAGTCTCGAACGTGCGCAGCGCATCGCTCCTCGTGAGCCTCAGGTGCTCTACCGCCTGGCGGAGGTTCGCCTCGCCCAGGGGGACGCTGCCCAGGCCGAGCAACTGGCCCGGCGTGGTCTGAGTCTTTCCAACGGGCGTCCCTCCCTCCAGGCGGGCCTTTGGGAGCTGGTGGCCAAGTCCCGCGAGCGTCAGGGTGATCCGGCAGGTGCTGCCCAGGCACGTCAGCGCGCTCGGGTCAGCTCCTGATGGACGTGCGCCTGGCCGAGGTGGCTGATCAGCTGCTGCTGATCGAGCGCGAGCTCCGCCTGCTCGGCTGGTGGGCGGAGCAGCCGCCCAGTGCCGAGGCGCTGGCGAGCCAGGCGCCGTTCTGCGTCGACACGATGGCGTTCGAAGAGTGGTTGCAGTGGATCTTCCTGCCGAGGATGAAGGTGATCCTCGAAGCCGGCGCCGAGTTGCCTCGGGTATCCGGCATCCTGCCCATGGCCGAGATGGCCTATCAGGAACGTGCAGGGAACGTGCGGGGGCTTCTCGAAGCGCTCGGCGCTTTCGATCGGTTGATCGGCAGCGCCGGCTGAGCAGGTCGGGCGTGCGTTACTGGCAGTTCTCGGCGATGGCCTTCTGGGTTTCCTTGAGGCGGGACTGACGTTCTTCTTCAGTCAGGCGGCGAACCTCTCCCTTGTCTTCCACGCGCAGGCGCGGGTTGTTCTGCATCTGTGCCAGGTTGGTGCGCAGCTGGGTGCAGTATTCCTTGCGCTCGGCTTCCTGCTTGGCGACGTCCTTCTTCACTTTCTCGTCGATGGCCTTTTGCTCGTCCTCGCTGGCGGGCTTGGCCTGGGCGGGCGCCTTGGCTGGCTCTTCGGCTTTGTTCAGAACGGGGTAGGGGTTCTCGAAGCTCGCCTTCGGCTCCTTGGGCTCGGCCTTGCCGGTGGAGACCTGGGTCGAATCCTGGCCCTGCGGAGGTTGTGCGCCGAAATGCGTGACACCCTGGGCATCGACCCACTTGTAGACCTGGCCGGCCATGGCCGAGGTGCTGAGGGCGAGAACCAGGCCTGCGAAAATCATGCGATGCATGGGGGTTCCTTAATAAGAAGGGGAGTCCGGCGGTAACTATAACCAAAGTCCCGTGGCTGTGATCCAGCGTGTGTCACAGCATTTCGCGCGATATTCCGTTAGGGATGACTTGACTTGAAGGGCTCTAATCCGAAGAATCCAGGGTTCGCTGTTCCAGTGGGCCGGCCGCAAGTCGGAAGCTGTAGCAGTCGATGAGGTGCACACCCGCGCCGACCCGCATCACCCTGCAACGCGTTACCTCGCGCTGGGTGGGAAAGCCCCGCAACAACTCTCAGGGGCCGCCCCAATGCTTGTTCTGCCAGTGGCTGACGTAGTCGGCGACCACCAGTCGCTCATGCCCTGTGGGCGAGCAATCCTTTCAGGCTGTCCGGTCGCGGGCAGTATTCTGGCGTTCTAGAGGTGATAAACGTGGAGCTCTTATCTGGCGCTGAAATGGTCGTCCGCTCCCTGCGTGACGAAGGCGTTAAGTACATTTACGGGTACCCGGGCGGTGCCCTCCTGCATATCTACGATGCCCTGTTCAAAGAAAGCGACGTGACCCACATCCTGGTCCGTCACGAGCAGGCTGCTACCCACATGGCTGACGGCTATGCCCGCGCCACCGGCAAGGCCGGTGTGGTGTTGGTCACGTCCGGCCCCGGCGCAACCAACGCCGTTACCGGCATTGCCACCGCGTATATGGACTCCATTCCGATGGTGATCCTGTCCGGCCAGGTGCCGAGCAACATGGTGGGTACCGACGCATTCCAGGAGACCGACATGGTCGGTATCTCCCGCCCGATCGTGAAGCACAGCTTCATCATCAAGCACCCGTCCGAAATCCCCGAGGTGATCAAGAAGGCGTTCTACCTCGCCCAGTCGGGTCGTCCGGGGCCGGTCGTGGTCGACATTCCCAAGGATATGGGCGACCCGACCCAGAAGTTCGAGTACAGCTACCCGAAGAAGGTGAAGCTGCGCTCCTACAGCCCGGCTGTTCGTGGGCACTCGGGGCAGATCCGCAAGGCTGCCGAGCTGCTGCTGGCTGCCAAGCGCCCGATCCTCTATTCGGGCGGTGGCGTCATCATGGGCGGCGCATCCGAGCCGCTGACCGAGCTGGCCAAGATGCTCAACCTGCCGGTAACCAACACCCTGATGGGGTTGGGCGCGTTCCCGGGCATGGACCGTCAGTTCGTCGGCATGCTCGGCATGCACGGCAGCTACACCGCGAACCTGGCGATGCACCACGCTGACGTCATTCTGGCCGTGGGTGCCCGCTTCGATGATCGCGTGATCAACGGTGCGAGCAAGTTCTGCCCGAACGCCAAGATCATCCACATCGACATCGATCCGGCGTCCATTTCCAAGACCATCAAGGCCGACATCCCGATCGTGGGGCCGGTCGACAGCGTGCTGACCGAGATGGTCGCGATCCTCAAGGAGATCGGCGAGACGCCGAACCGCGAGACCGTGGCCAGTTGGTGGAAGCAGATCGACGAATGGCGCGGGGATCGCGGCCTGTTCCCCTATGACAAGGGCGACGGCAGCATCATCAAGCCGCAGACCGTCATCGAGACGCTGTGCGAAGTCACCAAGGGTGATGCCTACGTCGCATCCGACGTGGGTCAGCACCAGATGTTCGCGGCGCAGTACTACCGTTTCAACAAGCCCAACCGCTGGATCAACTCCGGTGGCCTCGGCACCATGGGCTTCGGCTTCCCCGCTGCGATGGGTGTGAAGCTGAACTTCCCGGATGCCGACGTGGCCTGCGTGACCGGTGAGGGCAGCATCCAGATGAACATCCAGGAGCTGTCGACCTGCCTGCAGTACGACCTGCCGGTGAAGATCGTCAACCTCAACAACGGTGCGCTGGGCATGGTCCGCCAATGGCAGGACATGCAGTACAACAGCCGCTATTCCCATTCCTACATGGAATCGCTGCCGGACTTCGTCAAGCTGGTCGAGGCCTATGGCCACGTGGGCATGCGCATCACCGATCTCAAGGACCTGAAGCCGAAGATGGAAGAGGCGTTCGCCCTGAAGAACCGCCTGGTGTTCCTCGATATCCAGGTGGATCCGAGCGAGCACGTCTATCCGATGCAGATCCGGGATGGCGCCATGCGCGATATGTGGCTGAGCAAGACGGAGCGGACCTGACCATGCGACACATCATTTCCCTGTTGCTTGAGAACGAGCCCGGAGCCCTGTCTCGCGTCGTCGGCCTGTTCTCCCAGCGCAACTACAACATCGAAAGCCTGACCGTAGCGCCGACCGAGGACCCGACCCTGTCTCGTCTGACCCTGACGACCGTGGGCCAGGATGACGTGATCGAGCAGATCACCAAGAACCTCAACAAGCTGATCGAGGTGGTGAAGCTGGTCGACCTGTCGGAGAGCGCGCACATCGAGCGCGAGCTGATGTTGGTGAAGGTGAAGGCCACTGGCGCCCAGCGCGCCGAGGTCAAGCGCACCACCGATATCTTCCGTGGGCAGATCGTCGACGTGACCAGCAGC
Source organism: Pseudomonas sp. ENNP23 (assembly GCF_001728945.1). Taxonomy (NCBI): domain Bacteria; kingdom Pseudomonadati; phylum Pseudomonadota; class Gammaproteobacteria; order Pseudomonadales; family Pseudomonadaceae; genus Pseudomonas; species Pseudomonas sp. ENNP23. Next base: position 5,039 of record NZ_LYSP01000023.1, on the reverse strand, counting down.
GTCTACACGATCCAGCTCGCCGGTACCAGCGACAAGCTCGACAGCTTCATCCAGGCGATCGGTACCAGTTCGATCCTCGAAACCGTGCGCAGTGGCGTGACCGGCATTGCTCGCGGCGACAAGGTGCTGAGCATCTGATTGCTGTTGAATGGAAAACCCCGCCTTATGCGGGGTTTTTTATTGCCTGGATTTACTGGCGGCGATTCCAGAAGGCGGCGATCAGTGGATCCTTCAGGCGCTTTTCCAAGGCGAACAGGCCGATGTCGTAGGCGGCCAAGGGCGGCTGGATATCGTAGAGGCGTATGCGTCCGGCCAAAGGGCTGTTGTCGAGGACGATCTGCGGGACCACGCCAATCCCGAACCCAAGGCTCACCATGCTGACGATGGCTTCGTTGCCGCTGACCTGAGCATAGATGTTGGGCTTGATGCCATGGCTTTTCAGCCAGCGGTCGGTACGGGTCCGGGCGAGGCCCTCTTCCGAGAGAATCATCGGTACGTCCTTCCAGCTTTGCGCCGTAGGCTGATGCAGTTGTTCCTCGGTCAGCAGCTGGGGTGACTGTGGGCCGATGAAGCGCAACTCGGAGCGGGTGATCGACTGGAAATCGATGCCGGCTGGCAGGTTGTCGGGCCGGGCGCCGATGGCGAGGTCTTCCAGCCCCTGTTGCACCCGTTCGACTGCCTTTGCCGGGTCGCCGGTGTGCAGCTTCATCTCGATGCGCGGGTAGTCCTGGCGGAAGCTGCTGAGGATGTCGTAGAGGAAGCTGTAGCTCGCCGTTACCGAGCAGTACAGCGACAGCTCGCCGTTCAGGTCCTGCTGGTCCTGCATGAGGCGCTGGCGGATGGCATGCCAGCCGCTCATGACCTCGCAGGCGTATTCGCGGAACTGCTGGCCCTCGCGAGTCAGTTGCACCGACCGGCTGTCGCGCACGAACAGGGGGGCACCCAGTTCATCCTCGAGCTGCTTGATGCTGCGGCTGAGTGCAGAGGGGCTGACATGCTGCTCTCGGCTGGTTTTGCCGAAGTGCAGGTTGTCTGCCAGAGAGAGAAAGAGCCTGAGGGCGTGGCTGTCCATGTGTGTTTCATTTATCGGCACGTTGCGTTGCGAATATATCATTTTACGCAACGAGACGGATCGCTTAATGTGCCCTTGTCACGGTGTGCGCACCCCCATCCCTTTCGTTATAAGAGCCAGAAACATGAAAGTTTATTACGACAAAGATTGCGATCTCTCCATCATCCAGGGCAAGAAAGTCGCCATCATTGGTTACGGCTCCCAGGGCCACGCCCAGGCCTGCAACCTGAAAGACTCAGGTGTCGACGTCACCATCGGTCTGCGCAAGGGTTCCGCCACCGTCGCCAAGGCTGAAGCCCATGGCCTGAAGGTCACCGACGTTGCCAGCGCTGTTGCAGCGGCTGACTTGGTGATGATCCTGACCCCGGACGAATTCCAGGGCCAGCTGTACAAGAACGAGATCGAGCCGAACATCAAGAAGGGTGCCACCCTGGCCTTCTCCCACGGCTTCGCTATCCACTACAACCAAGTTGTGCCGCGTGCCGACCTCGACGTGATCATGATCGCGCCGAAGGCTCCCGGTCATACCGTGCGCTCCGAATTCGTGAAGGGCGGCGGTATCCCTGACTTGATTGCCATCTACCAGGACGCTTCCGGCAATGCCAAGAACGTTGCCCTGTCCTACGCCTGCGGCGTGGGCGGCGGCCGCACCGGCATCATCGAGACCACTTTCAAGGACGAAACCGAAACCGATCTGTTCGGTGAGCAGGCCGTTCTGTGCGGTGGCTGCGTCGAGCTGGTCAAGGCCGGCTTCGAAACCCTCGTCGAGGCAGGCTATGCCCCCGAGATGGCCTACTTCGAGTGCCTGCACGAGCTGAAGCTGATCGTTGACCTCATGTACGAAGGCGGTATCGCCAACATGAACTACTCGATCTCCAACAATGCCGAATACGGTGAGTACGTGACTGGTCCTGAGGTCATCAACGCCGAGTCCCGTGCTGCCATGCGCAACGCTCTGAAGCGCATCCAGAACGGCGAATACGCGAAGATGTTCATCCAGGAAGGCGCATCCAACTACGCCTCCATGACTGCTTACCGTCGTAACAATGCTGCTCACCCCATTGAGCAGGTTGGCGAGCGTCTGCGCGCGATGATGCCGTGGATTGCCTCCAACAAGATCGTCGACAAGGCCAAGAACTGAGTTCAGGTCTTCGTATGAGGAAGCGCGGCTAAGGCCGCGTTTTTTCATTGGGGTGCCCGCATCTGGTATAAAGCCACATCGCCGGGCCCAGCGGCTCCCCCTTTGGTCCGGCCAAATTCATCTGCATATCTGCAAGGATGTTGTTCATGAGTGACCGTCCCGAAGAGCCCGGCAAGGCTCCAGAACCTGAAAGCCTCCTGCCCATCGACGAGCATGTCGAGGAAGGGCACGACGACCAGGGGCGCAAGGTTCGCCATCGCGGTATCTACCTGCTTCCCAACCTGTTCACCACGGCCAACCTGTTTGCTGGCTTCTACGCCATCATCAACGCCATGAGCGGTAACTTCTCCGTTGCAGCGGCGACTATTTTTGTGGCGATGGTTCTCGATAGCCTGGATGGGCGAGTAGCCCGTCTGACCAACACGCAAAGCGCTTTCGGTGCCGAGTACGACTCGCTGTCGGACATGGTTGCGTTCGGTGTTGCTCCTGCGTTGCTGGCGTTCGAGTGGGCCTTGAGTGGCCTGAACAGCGTTGGACTTACCGTTGCCTTCATTTATGTCGCTGGGGCTGCATTGCGTTTGGCCCGTTTCAATACCCAGATCGGCAAGACCGACAAACGCTACTTCATCGGTCTCGCCAGTCCGGCGGCGGCGGGGGTGGTGGCCGGTACTGTGTGGGCGTTCAGTGACTTCGGCATCAAGGGTTCCAACATGTCGTTCATCGTCGCCATGCTGGTGGCGGCTGCGGGCATGCTGATGGTCAGTAATATCAAGTACTACAGTTTCAAGGATCTGGATCTGAAAGGGCGCGTACCTTTCGTGGCGATCCTCGTGGTGGTATTGGCCTTTGCCGTGGTCTTCAGTGATCCGCCGCGTATCCTGCTGCTGATCTTCCTGGCCTACGCCGCTTCCGGTCCGGTGCAATACTTGCTCCAGATGCGTCGCCGCCAGCACGTCGAGTGATGTAATTTTCCCGCGGCTCCGCAGTCTACTGGCCAAACCGAAGCCGTACTGCGGAGTCCCCCGATGCTTATCAAGGTTTCATCTCCCTCCATCGCTCGCGAGAGCGAGGTCACCCCTGAATCCGTCTATCTGTCCCGCCGCACTTTCATGGCAGGTGTGGGGGCTGCCGCTGCACTTGCTGGCTTGCCTGTACGCGCAGATGGGCCAGGCGACTATCCCGATGTAGAGCCTGGGCATGCCCCTGCCTGGTTCGAGGGAAAACTCTCGGATGTCCGTTGGCGAGCAAGTGTGCCGGGGAATGAGTCCATTACTCCATTCGTTGACGCTACTCACTACAACAACTTCTATGAGTTCGGTACCAACAAGGGGGATCCTGCCCGCTATGCGGGCGCACTGGCTGTTGAGCCATGGACAGTCAAGGTGGATGGCGAAGTTGGAAAGCCGGGCAGCTTCAGCCTGGAAGACCTGGTGAGTCCCCATCAGCTGGAGGAGCGTATCTACCGGCTCCGCTGTGTGGAGGGGTGGTCGATGGTAATCCCCTGGCTTGGATTTCCATTGGCGGATTTGTTGAGGCGGGTAGAGCCTACTTCCAAGGCGCGCTTCGTCCGTTTCGAGACACGTGTCGAACCTGAGCAGATGGCCGGCGTTCGCTCGGGGTTGTCTCTTATTGACTGGCCATACGTTGAAGGTTTGCGCCTTGATGAGGCCATGCATCCGCTTGCCTTGATGGCCGTCGGGATGTATGGGCGAGTGCTGCCTAACCAGAACGGGGCGCCATTGCGTCTGGTGGTCCCGTGGAAGTATGGCTTCAAGAGCATCAAGTCCATCGTCCGCATCAGCCTGCAGGAAGAGCAACCTTCGACGACATGGCAACTGATTGCGCCGAACGAGTACGGCTTCTATTCGAATGTGAATCCAGAAGTCGATCACCCCCGTTGGAGTCAGGCGCATGAGCGGCGCCTTCCGAGCGGCCTGTTCAGTCCCAATGTGATTCCGACACGGCTTTTCAACGGCTATGAGGAGGTCGCTGGCCTCTACGCTGGGCTCGATCTGCGGAAGAACTACTGATGCGTTATTGGCAGTGGCGATTCGTTGTCTTCCTGGGGGCTCTGGTGCCCCCCGTTCTATGGCTGTATCAGGCGTGGATCTTTGCCCTCGGTCCTGACCCGGGAAAAGCTCTTGTCGACAGGTTGGGCTTGGGTGTTCTCTGGTTGCTGCTCATCACGCTCAGCATGACTCCTCTGCAGAAAATAACAGGTTGGGGTGGATGGATTGCGGTCAGGCGCCAGCTTGGTCTGTGGACCTTCTGCTATCTCTGCCTTCACATTGCAGCCTATGCCGTCTTTCTACTGGGGCTCGATCTGCAGCAGTTGGTGAGCGATCTCGGGAAACGCCCCTATATATTCGTGGGGGCAGTAGCCTTTATAGGGCTTCTTATTCTGGCGCTCACATCCAACCGCTACAGCATCCGTCGGCTTGGGAGGCGCTGGAAGCTGATTCACCGGAGTGTCTATGGAATCCTGGCGCTTGGCCTGCTTCATATGCTCTGGGTCGTTAGGGCTGACATGACCGAATGGGCAGCGTACGCGCTGGTGGGGGCTCTGCTTATGGGGTTGCGGTTACCTGCCGTTGCGAGGCTTCTGCCGAAAGTGTTCCGGGGTGTGCTGCGAGTTGACGGAAATATTTCAAAATAGGTGTTGACGCCGTGGCTGAGGTCTCTATAATGCGCACCACTCCCACGGCGGACAACGAAAACTCCTTGAAAATCAATGAGTTAAGTTTTTTGAAGTGGGATGCGGTTCCGGAGTGGTTGCGGATTCGCGGCGATGATCTGCTAGTCAGGTTGATTGCTGAAAAAGGGGTG
>NZ_LYSP01000022.1:0-96494 GCF_001728945.1 Pseudomonas sp. ENNP23 | reverse complement strand
TGCGTAGGATGCGGTGAGCTCGGCGAACCGCATCAATCCACGCCCAGCCCGCGGTGATGGGCTTCGCACAGCTCAGCCCATCCTACGGGTGCCTTGGCGCCATCCGGTGAGCGCCGATCCACCTTCTATTGCGCAGGTTTCGGGTGTTATCCCCAGGATCTGGGCGCCGGTAATTGGTGGATGAAAAGAGCGTCCTCCACCCCGACGTGCGCCTCCACCCCCACCGCCCCGCAGGGTGTATCGCGCTTCACCGATCCACCGTCTCGACGCCGGAGCGGTGTGAGCCCGTAGGATGCGGTGAGCTCGGCGAACCGCATCAATCCACGCCCAGCCCGCGTTGATGGGCTTCGCACAGCTCAGCCCATCCTACGGGGGCCTTGGCGCCATCCGGTGAGCGCCGATCCACCGTTCGGCACGGGCTTCCAGACAGAAGCGGTGGGCTGAAGCCCACCCTACGTTTGGGTGTTTACCCGGTCGCTTCGACGGCGGCCCGCAACCGCTGGGCCAGGTGCCGGGCCTCGTCGGGGGTGGCGATGTTGGTGAAGCCCAGCGCCAGCCCCGGTGCGCCCCGGCTCTCCAGGCGCCAGCGCGACAGTGGCACCACCGCCAGCCCCGCCTGGCGGGCGCGCTGGGCGATGGCGGTGTCGTCCTCGCCGTCTGCCAGGTAGGCCAGCAGGTGCATGCCGCCGGCCTGCTGGTCGATCCGCAGGCCCTCGCCAAACGCGGCCAGCAGCGCCTCCCGCGTGTGGGCGCGGCGCTCGGCATAGAGGCTGCGCATGCGCTTGAGGTGGCGGGCGAAATGCCCCTGCTCGATGAAGTCCGCCAGGGCCGCCTGCATCAGCTCCGGGCAGCCGCTGGGGAACAGCCGCGCACTGTGGCCGAAGGCCTCCACCTGCGCCGCCGGCACCACCAGGTAGGCCATGCGCAGGCCGGGGTAGAGCACCTTGCTCAGGGTCCCGGCGTAGAGCACCCGGCCGGCCTCGTCCAGGCTCTTCAGCGCCGGCAGCGGGCGGCCGTGGTAGCGGTACTCGCTGTCGTAGTCGTCCTCGATGATCCAGGCCTCGGCCCGGCGCGCCCAGTCCAGCAGGGCCAGGCGGCGGGGCAGGGACAGCGCCACCCCGGTGGGGCTCTGGTGGGTCGGGGTGACCAGGGCGAAGCGCGCATCGGCGGCCCGCCGGCAACCGGCCTCCACCACCAGCCCCTCGCCGTCCACCGGCACCGGCACGCAGTCCAGCGGCAGCGCCGCGAGCATCTCGCGGGCGTGGTGATAGCCCGGGTCCTCCAGCCAGATGCGGTCCCCCGGGCGCATCAGCGTGCGCTGCACCAGCGCCAGGCTGGCGAGGTGGCCGGTGGTGATGAACACCTGCTCGGGCGCGCAGCGAATCCCCCGGGACACCCCCAGGTACGCCGCCAGGCTTTCCCGCAGCGGGCGGTGGCCCACCGGGTCGGGCGTCATCATCGCCGGGCCGGCCAGGGCCCGCAGGTGGCGTTGCACCAGGCGCGTCCACAGCTTGCGGGGGAAGGCGTCCAGGGCCGGCAGGCCGAGCTGGAACGGCGCCAGCCGGGGCGCCTCGGCTGGCGCCGCCATGGGGGCCGGCTCCGGCGTGGCCGGGCGCTCCGGCAGGCTGCCGCCCAGGCGCGGCGACACCCGCGTGCCGGCCGGGCCATGGGCCTCCGCATAGCCCTCGCCGATCAGCATCTGGTACGCCGCCTCCACCGTGCCCCGCGCCAGGTTCAGCTCGCTGGCCAGGGCCCGCAGCGAGGGCAGCCGCGCCCCTGGCGCCAGGCGACCCTGCTCGATGGCCTCGCGCAGGCGTTGGTAGAGCTGCAGGAACAGCGGCGTGTCGAGGGTGCGGTCCAGCGACGGGCGGGTGGTCATGGCCTGGTCATTTCCTCGAATCTTGGCTCTGTAGGCTGGGACAAGGGCGCCCTAGAGTAGCGCCCAACCCCCCACCGGACAGCCCCCATGAGCGACGCCCCCCTGCAGTTGCACCACCTCGAAGCGGACGAACCCGCCCTGCGCGCGGCCTTCGGCCTGATGCACCAGTTGCGCCCGCGCCTGACCGACGCCGAGGCCTTCGTCCAGCGCATCGCCCGGCAGCGCCAGCAGGGCTACCGGCTGCTGGCCGCCAGCCAGGACGGCCGCCTGCTCGGGCTGGCCGGCTACCGCACCCAGGACAACCTGATCCACGACCGCTTCGTCTACGTCGACGACCTGGTCACCGCCGAAGGCGCCCGCAGCCAGGGCGTCGGCGCCGCGCTGCTGGCGGAGGTGGAGCGGCTGGCGCGCGCCGACGGGTGCGCCAAGCTGGTGCTGGACACCGCCCCGGCCAACGCCCTCGCCCAGCGTTTCTACTTCCGCCAGGGCCTGCTCGCCACCGGCCTGCACTTCAGCCGTTTTCTCACCTGACCCGGAGGACCCCATGCCCCGAACCCTGCTCATCGACTGCAGCCCCAACGGCGAAGCCTCCCTCGGCGGCCGCCTGGCCCGCGAGATGGCCGCGCGCCTGCAACCGCGCAGCGACCTGCAACTGCGTGACCTGGTGGCTGAACCGCTGCCGCCGCTGACCGGCGACTATGCCCGCGCCCTCATGACCCGCGCCGCCCAGGACGACCCCGCCTTCGCCGTATCGGAAACCCTGGTGCGTGAAGTGGAGGCCGCCGACCACCTGCTGATCGCCACCCCCATGCACAACTACATGGTGCCGGCCTGCCTCAAGCTCTGGCTCGACTACGTGGTGCGCATCCAGCGCACCTTCACCCTGCGCAACGGCACCAAGGACGGGCTGCTGGAAGACCGGCCCTGCTTCGTGGTCATCAGCTCCGGCGGCACCTACCTGGGCGCGCGGGCCAGCCAAGCCGACTTCCTCACCCCCTACCTGCGCCACATCCTCGGAGTGATCGGCCTGCACCACGTCGAATTCTTCCACCTCCAGGGGCTCGCCCAGGGCCCCGAAGCCGTCGCCCAGGCCGAGCAGCAGATCCGCGCCCGGCTGGACACCCACCCCTACTTCAACCCCATCGGAGCCCTCCCATGAGCGCACTCAGACTGCCGTACAGCGAACTGTCCCCCCGTGCCTACCAGGGCCTGCTCAGCGTCAAGAACGCCCTGCAGGACAGCCCCCTGGGCAAGCCCCTGATCGAACTGGTGTACCTGCGCATCTCGCAGATCAACGGCTGCGCCTTCTGCCTGGAGATGCACAGCCGCGCCCTGCGCGCCGGCGGCGAACAGCAGGCCCGCCTGGATGCCCTGGCCGGCTGGCGAGTGAGCGGGTTGTACAGCGAGCGCGAGCGTGCCGCGCTGGAATGGGCCGAGTCGCTGACCCGGCTGGAAGGCAGCGGCGCCCCCGACTCGGCCTACGAGCCGCTCAAGGCGCATTTCAGCGACACCGAGATCAGCGACCTCAGCTTCGCCTGCGCCCTGATGAACGCCTTCAACCGGCTGGCCGTGGGGATGCGCCAGTAAGGCTCAGCCGATCACCCCGAACCCCCGCGCCATCAGCGCGCCCAGCAGCGGCAGCACCAGCAGCAGGGTCAGCTCGGCGCGCAGGGTGATCACCAGCAGCTTGCCGGTGCGCGGCGACAGCACCGGCACCTGGCCGGCCTTGACGCTGTTGCGCCAGCCGAGGAACACCACCGTAGGGAAGGTGGAGAGCAGCGCCACCAGCACGAACAGCCCGACCTTGGCGTGGAACAGGCTGTTGTGCAGGTAGTAGGCGCTGCCCTTGCCGAACCACAGCACCCGCGCCAGCCCCGTGGCCAGCACCAGGCTGGCGGTGATGCCGTAGGCGATGTCGATGCGCATCAGGCTGCGGGCCCGGTCCAGGTCCAGCGGCAGCTTGAACAGGCGGTGCTCCAGCACCAGCAGCGCGAACAGCAGGAAGATCGACAGGTAGTGCAGGTAGGCGGCAATCGCATCGGCCATGGCAGGCTCCTTCAGCGGGCAGGGGAGGGGGAAGCGTTCGAGGGCACAGGCGCCCCGGCGAACCAGGCATCGTGTCGCTGCAGGCGCCAGGCCAGGCCCGCCAGGCTGAGGCCGCGCAGCGCCATGAAGCCCAGGAAGGCCAGCCACAGCCCGTGGTTGCCCAGGCCCGCCAGGGCCAGCCCCAGCGGCAGACTCAGCAGCACCGCCAGCAGCATCGCGTTGCGCATCTCGCGGGCGCGGGTGGCGCCGATGAACAGGCCGTCCAGCAGGTAGCTCCATACCGCCACCAGCGGCAGCAGCGCCAGGTAGGGCAGGTAGCGGTGGGCCACCGCGCGCACCTCGGCGATGTCGCTCTGCAGGTCGATGAACAGCCCGCCGCCGAGCAGGAAGAACAGCGCAAATCCCAGGCTGGCGATCAGCGACCAGCCACCCGCCACCACCAGGGCCCGGCGCAGCTCCGCGCGGTTGCCGGCACCGATGGCGTGGCCGCACAGGGCCTCCACCGCGTGGGCCAGGCCGTCCAGCGCATAGGCGGTCACCAGCAGGCCATTGAGCAGCAGCGCGTTGGCCGCCACCGTGGCATCGCCCAGTCGCGCGCCCTGCACCGTGAGCAGGAAGAACACCAACTGCAGCGCCAGGGAACGGATGAAGATGTCGCGGTTCACCGCCAGCAGCGGCCGCCAACTGGCCCAGCGGCGCAAGGCACCCGCCACGATGCGCCCCGGGTGGCGCCGCAGCGCGCCCCGGGTCAGCGCCAGGCCGATCAGTGCGCCGAACCACTCGGCCGTCACCGCCGCCTTGGCCGCGCCGGCCACGCCCCAGTCCAGCCCGAGCACGAACCACAGCGCCAGGGCGATGTTCGCCAGGTTGGTCCCCAGCAGGATCGCCAGCGGCGCCCGAGCGTTCTGGGTGCCGAGGAACCAGCCCACCAGCGCGTAGTTGGCCAGGGCCGCCGGCAGCCCCAGCAGGCGCAGGTGGAAGAATTCGCGGGTCAGTTGGTCCAGCTCCGCCGAGGGCGCCATCAGCCCCAGGGCCAGGTGGCCGAAGGGCAGGGCCAGCAGCCCCAGGCCCAGCGCCAGGACCCCGGCCAGCAGCAGGCCCTGCAGCAGCACCTGGCGCAGCGCACCGCCATCGGCCCGTCCGGCGGCCTGGGCAGCGAAGCCGGTGGTGCCCATGCGCAGGAAGCCGAGCACGCCGATCATCAGCGTGTAGAGCATGCTGCCCACCGCCACGGCGCCCAGTTGGTGGGCATGGGGCAGGTGGCCGACCACGGTGCTGTCCACCAGCGCCACCAGGGGCACGGAAACGTTGGAGAGGATCATCGGCGCGGCCAGTCCCCACACCCGTCGGTGGGTGGGGCGGTGCCGCCAGGCGTCGCGAATCGGGCTCATTCTCGGGCTCCGCAAGGGCAGCGCAGTATAGCGGCGCAAGCGCGTGAGGCGTCGACTGGAGGGCGTCTCCAGAAACTGCCTGCGTGGATTGAGAACAGACCCAAGCGGAACATGTACGCCGTCCAAAGCGTGAAGGCGGCGACTTTACTGGCATCACGGCTCGTCTATAGTTGCCGCGCGCGCAGCCGCGCGTCCCGCCCCGGAGTCACCATGTCGTCGTACAAAGGATTGTTACTGGCCCTCTCGCTGGGGCTGCTTGCCGCCTGCGATTCCTCCACCCCCGAACACACCGCCGAGAAGGCCGCCGCCGAACCCGCTGCCCAGGTCCAGGCGCCCCGCGCGCCGGTGGACACCGCTGCGCTGGCCAAGCGCTACGCCGGCCGCGAGCTGAAGGTGGTGGACATCTCCGAAGTCCAGCTCGACGGCGCCAGCGCCCTGTCGGTGAGCTTCTCCGTGCCGCTGGACCCGGAGCAGCCCTTCGCCGAACGCCTGCACCTGGTGGACAAGGCCAGCGGCAAGGTGGACGGCGCCTGGGAGCTGGACGACACCCTCATGGAGCTGCGCCTGCGCCACCTGCAGCCCAAGCGTGACCTGGAGCTGACCATCGACGCCGGCCTGCGCGGGGTGAACGACGCCCGCCTGGCCAGCGCCAGCGTCAGCCAGTTGCGCACCCGCGACCTGCAGCCCTCGGTGGGCTTTGCCAGCCGCGGCTCGCTGCTGCCCAGCCGTCTTGCCGAAGGCCTGCCGGTGATCGCCCTCAACGTCGACGCTGTGGACGTCGACTTCTTCCGCGTGCGCCCCGCCGAGCTGCCCAAGCTGCTCGCCCGCTGGGGCCGCCGCAGCCAGATGAGCTACTGGGACAGCGACGCCCTGCTGCGCACCGCCGACCTCGTCTACTCCGGGCGCTTCGACCTCAAGCCCGCGCCCAACACCCGCGAGAACCTGCTGCTGCCCATCGCCGGCATCGAGCCGCTGAAACCGGCCGGCGTGTACCTGGCGGTGATGCGCCGCGCTGGCCGCTACAGCTACAGCAACCCCGCCACGCTGTTCACCCTGAGCGACATCGGCCTTTCCGCACACCGCTTCGGCGGCCGCCTGGATGTCTTCGCCCAGGCCCTGGAGGGCGGCAAGCCCCAGGCCGAGGTGAACCTGCAACTGCTCGACTCCGAAGGTGCCGTGCTGGCCGAGGGCAAGACCGACGACAAGGGCCACCTGCGCCTGCCGCTGACCGACAAGGGCCGCGTGCTGGTGGGCCACCAGGGCGACCAGATCAGCCTGCTGCGCCTGGACACGCCGGCCCTGGACCTGTCCGAGTTCGACATCGCCGGGCCGGCCCAGCAACCGCTGCAGTTCTTCGTCTTCGGCCCGCGTGACCTCTACCGCCCCGGCGAGACCGTGCTGCTCAACGCGCTGCTGCGTGACCGCGACGGCCGCGCCCTGGCGCCCCAGCCGGTGAGCGTCGAAGTGCGCCGACCGGACGACCAGGTCAGCCAGAACTTCGTCTGGACCCCCGACGCCAACGGCCTCTACCAGCACCAACTGGCCCTTTCGGGGGACGCCCCCGCCGGCCGCTGGCAATTGCTCATTGACCTCGGCAACGGCCACAAGCAGCTCTACGAATTCCAGGTGGAGGACTTCCTCCCCGAACGCATGGCCCTGGAGATCAAGGGCAGCGACACGCCCCTGGAACCCGGCGACGTCGCCCGCTTCCAGGTGCAGGGGCGCTACCTCTACGGCGCCCCGGCTGCCGGCAACCGCCTCACCGGCCAGCTCTACGTGCGGCCGCTGCGCGAAGCGGTGAAGGCACTGCCCGGCTACCAGTTCGGCTCGGTGACCGAAGAGGAGCTGAGCCAGGACGTGGAGCTGGACGAGGTCAAGCTCGACGAAGCCGGCAAGGGCGCCCTGGAGCTGGAAAGCCGCTGGGCCAGCGTCCGCTCGCCGCTGTCGCTGACCCTGCAGGCCAGCCTGCTGGAGTCCGGCGGCCGCCCCGTCACCCGGCGCCTGGAGCAGCCGGTGTGGCCCGCTGCACGCCTGCCCGGCCTGCGCGGCGTGTTCACCGACGACCAGGTGGACATGAACGGCATGGCCGAAGTGGAACTGCTGATCGCCGACCCCGAGGGCAACAAGCTGGCCGCCCAGGGCGTCAAGGTGCGCCTGGTGCGCGAGCGCCGCGACTACTACTGGAGCTACGACGACGACGGCGGCTGGAACTACCACTACAACGCGAAATTCCTCATCAGCGACGAACGCCTGGTGGACGTCGCCGCCAACGGCACCACCCGCGTCAGCTTCCCCGTGCAGTGGGGCCCCTATCGGGTCGAGGTGGAAGACCCGCAGACCGGGATGGTCAGCAGCCTGCGCTTCTGGGCCGGCTACCGCTGGCAGGACAACACCGAAGGCGGCGCCGTGCGCCCCGACCAGGTCAAGCTGGTGCTGGACAAGCCCGCCTACAGCGGAGGCGACGTGGCGCGCATCAGCGTCACCCCGCCGGCGGCCGGCAGCGGCTACCTGCTGGTGGAATCCGCCGACGGCCCGCTGTGGTGGCAGAACATCGACGTGCCCGCCGAAGGCCGCACCTTCGAGGTCCCGGTGAGCAGCGTATGGACCCGCCATGACCTGTACGTCAGCGCGCTGGTGGTGCGCCCTGGCGAGCGCAAGGAGCGGGTCACCCCCAAGCGCGCCGTCGGCCTGCTGCACCTGCCCCTGGAGCGCGCCCCGCGCAAGCTGGCACTGACCCTGCGCGCCGCCGAGAAGATGCGCCCCAACCAGCCCCTGGCCGTGCACCTGCAAGCGAAGAACGCTGACGGCACCCCGGCGCGCCAGGCCCATGTGCTGGTGGCGGCGGTGGACGCCGGCATCCTCAGCATCACCGACTACGCCACCCCCGACCCCTTCGCCGCGCTGTTCGGCCGCAAGGCCTACGGCGCTGACCAGTTGGACGTGTACGGCCAACTGATCGAAGCCGGCCAGGGGCGCCTCGCCTCCCTGGCCTTCGGCGGTGACGCCGGCCTCGCCGCCGGTGGCAAGCGTCCGCCGAGCAAGGTGCGCCTGGTGGCCCTGCAGAGCGTGCCGGTGACCCTCGACGAGCAGGGGGAAGGCGACGTCAGCCTGGACATCCCCGACTTCAACGGCGAGCTGCGGCTGATGGCCCAGGTGTGGACCGACGAACGCTACGGCATGGCCGAAGGCAAGACCGTGGTGGCCGCGCCACTGGTGGCCGAACTGGCCGCCCCGCGCTTCCTCGCCGGCGGTGACGAGACCAGCGTCGCCCTCGACCTGACCAACCTCTCCGGCCAGCCCCAGGCCCTGGACGTGAAGCTGGAGGCCGACGGCCTGCTGCGCCTCGCCGAGGCCCCCGCCGGGCAGACCACCCCGCTGCAACTGGCCGACGGCCAGCGCACCACCCTGCGGGTGCCGGTGCGCGCCCTCAGTGGCTTCGGCCAGGGCAGCATCCGCGTCACGGTCAACGGCCTGGCCCTGCCCGGCGAGGCCCTGGCACCGCTGACCCGTGACTGGACCCTGGGCATCCGCCCGGCCTGGCCGGCGCAGACCCGCAGCTTCCGCGCGGTGCTCAAGGGCGACAGCTGGAGCCTGCCCGCCGGCACCCTGGCGGCCTTCGAGACCATCGGCCGCGAGGTCCGGCTGTCGGTGTCCGCGCGCCCGCCGCTGAACATCGCCGAGCACATCCGCGCCCTGCGCGCCTACCCCTATGGCTGCGCCGAGCAGACCACCAGCGGGCTCTACGCCTCGCTCTACCTCGACGCCGCTACCCGCCAGCGCCTGGGCCTGGAGGACGAGCCCGACGAGCAGCGGCGCAAGGCCATCGCCATCGGCATCGGGCGCCTGCTGGGCATGCAGCGCTTCAACGGCAGCTTCGGCCTGTGGAGCAACGAGAGCGACGAGGAACCCTGGCTGACCGCCTACGTCACCGACTTCCTCCAGCGCGCCCGCGAGCAGGGCTTCGACGTGCCCGCCGCCGCCCTCGCCAAGGCCAACGAGCGCCTGCTGCGCTACCTGCAGGACCGCAACCAGATCGACGTGAACTACACCGACAACAGCGACTACAGCCGCTTCGCCGTGCAGGCCTACGCCGGCTACGTGCTGGCCCGCACCCAGCAGGCACCCCTCGGTGCCCTGCGCAGCCTGTTCGAGCGGCGTGCCGACTCGCGCTCGGGCCTGGCCCTGGTGCAACTGGCCGTGGCCCTCAAGGCCATGGGCGACCAGCCCCGCGCCGACCAGGCGCTGGAGGCCGGGCTGGCGGCCCAGGCCGTGCGTGGCGACGGCTGGTACGCCGACTACGGCAGCACCCTGCGGGACGAGGCGCTGATCCTCGCCCTGCTGGAGGAAAGCGGCCTGGCGCCGGATCAGGTCGACGCCCGCCTGTTCCCGCTGTCGGATCGCCTGGCCGGCCGTGACTGGCTGTCGACCCAGGAGCGCAACGCGCTGTTCCTCGCCGGTCGCCACCTGATCGGCAAGCCCGAGCCGGACTGGCAGGCCAGCCTGGACATCGCCGGGCAGGCCCGCACCCTGGACCGCGACCACGCCAACCTGCGCCTCGACGAGCAGGCCCTGGCCGAACCGCTGACCCTCACCAGCCGCAGCCCGGCGCCGCTGTACCAGCGCCTGACCCTGTCCGGCTACCCGGCACAGGCACCGAAGGCGGGCGGCGAGAACCTCTCGATCCAGCGCGACTACCTGGGCCTGGACGGCACGCCCGTGGACATCCGCGACCTGCGCAGCGGCCAGCTGGTGCTGGTGCACCTCAGCGTGCAGGCCCACGAGCGCACCCCCGACGCCCTGGTGGTGGACCTGCTGCCCGCCGGCCTGGAGCCGGAGAACCAGAACCTGGCCCACAGCGCCGCCAGCCTGCAGGACGCCAGCCAGGAAGTGCGCGGCCTGCAGGAGTCCATGCAGGGGGCGGCCATCAAGCACCAGGAGTTCCGCGACGACCGCTACGTAGCCGCCGTGGACGTCAGCGGCTACGACATCACGCACCTGCTCTACCTGGCCCGCGCCGTGACCCCCGGCACCTACCGCGTGCCGCCACCCCAGGTGGAGTCCATGTACCGGCCGCAGTGGCAGGCCCTGGGCGATGCGCCGGAGGTGATGGTGATCCACGACCGCTGATGGCCTCGCCTCCGGTCTTGGCGATGCCCTGAAGGCCGGCCCCACCCCCTTGCGGTGGCGGGGCCGGCCGTTGTCCGATGCTGCCTGGAGTGCCCTTCGTGTCGTTGCTTTCCACCTGCCACCGTGGCGCCCGCCGCCTGGCGCGGCGCCGCTGGATCAGCGTGCCGCTCCTGCTGCTGGCGCTGCTGTGGCTGGCCGACCGCCTGTTCCCGCTGCCACTTCCGGTCGACGACCGCGCACGGGTGGTGCTGGCCGAGGACGGCACCCCGCTGTGGCGCTTCGCCGATGCCGACGGCGTGTGGCGCTACCCGGTGACCCCGGACCAGGTCTCGCCCTATTACCTGGAGGCGTTGCTCACCTACGAGGACCGCTGGTTCTACCGCCACCCCGGGGTCAACCCGCTGGCCCTGGGGCGCGCCGCCTGGCAGAACCTCAGCGGCGGCCGGGTGCTCTCCGGCGGCAGCACCCTGTCGATGCAGGTGGCGCGGCTGCTCGACCCCCACCCGCGGACCTTCACCGGCAAGCTGCGCCAGTTGTGGCGCACCTTGCAGTTGGAATGGCACCTGTCCAAGGCGCAGATCCTCACCCTCTACCTGGACCGCGCACCCTTCGGCGGCACCCTGCAGGGCGTCGCGGCGGCCAGTTGGGCCTACCTCGGCAAACCGCCCTCGCAACTGACCCGCGCCGAGGCCGCCTTGCTCGCGGTGCTGCCCCAGGCCCCCAGCCGCTTGCGCCCGGACCGCCACCCCGAGCGCGCCACCGCCGCGCGGGACAAGGTGCTCAAGCGCCTCGCCGAGTACGGCGTGTGGCCCCAGGCGGTGGTGGACGAAACCCTGCAGGAGCCGGTGCTGCTGGCGCCGCGCCAGGAGCCGAACCTGGCGCCGCTGCTGGCGCGGCGGCTGAACCGGCCGGGCAGCCCGCCGCTGATCCGCACCACCGTCGACGCCGCCCTGCAGCGGCGGCTGGAAAGCCTGCTGCTGGGCTGGCGGGCGAAGCTGCCGGAGCGCACCTCGGCGGCGATCCTGGTGGTGGAGCACCCGAGCATGGCGGTGCGTGCCTACCTGGGGTCGGTGGAGCTGGACGACGCCCGCCGCTTCGGCCACGTCGACATGGTCACCTCGCTGCGTTCCCCCGGCTCCACCCTCAAACCGTTCCTCTATGGCCTGGCCCTGGACGCCGGGCTGATCCATTCCGAATCGCTGCTGCAGGACGTGCCGCGCCGCTACGGCGACTACCGCCCCGGCAACTTCTCCACCGGTTTCAGCGGGCCGGTGGCGGCCAGCGAGGCCCTGGCCACCTCCCTCAACCTGCCGGCCGTGCAATTGCTGGAGGCCTACGGGCCGAAGCGCTTCGCCGGTGAGCTGCGCAGCGCCGGCCTGCCGCTGGTGCTGCCGGCCGGCGCCGAGCCGAACCTGGCGCTGGTGCTGGGCGGTGCCGGAGCGCGGCTGGAGGACCTGGTGGGCGCCTACGCCGCACTGGCCCGCGAGGGCCGTGCCGCTGCACCGCGCTTGCAGCCGGACGAGGGACTGCGCGAGCGGCGCCTGCTGTCCCCCGGAGCGGCGTGGATCGTGCGGCGCATCCTCGCCGGCCAGTCCCGCCCGGACCTGGACCCCCAGGCCCCGGCGCCGCTGGGCCCGCTGCTGGCCTTGAAGACCGGCACCAGCTACGGCTTCCGCGATGCCTGGGCCATGGGCGTGGGGCCGCGCTACCTGGTGGGCGTGTGGATCGGCCGCCCCGACGGCACCCCGGTGCCGGGCCAGTTCGGCCTGGCCTCGGCGGCGCCGCTGCTGATGCAGGTGCACGATGTGCTGCTCAACCGCGACGCCCAGCGCGGCGTGCTGCCCCCGGCGGACACACGCCCGGACTCGGTGGGCATCGCGGCGATCTGCTGGCCCCTCGGCCAGCCCCTGGACCGGGACGACCCCAACTGCCGCCGGCCGCGCCTGGCCTGGACCCTCGACGGCACCACCCCGCCGACCCTGCTGGCGGCCGACCAGCCGCTGGGCCTGGGCCTGCGCCAGACCTGGTGGGTGGACGCCCAGGGCCGGCGCACCGCGCCGGGCTGCTCTGGCACCCAGCCCCGCGAGGTGGCGCTGTGGCCCGCCCCGCTGGAGCCCTGGCTGCCCCGGCGCGAACGCCTGGCCGGGCGCCTGCCGCCGCCCTCGCCAACGTGCCCGCCGGTGTTGCTGCCCGGCGCCGCGCCGCTGTCCATCGTCGGCCTGCGCGAAGGCGAGCAGGTGCGCCGCCCGGCGGCCAGTGCGGGCCCGCTGCGGGTGCGCCTGTCGAGCCTGGGAGGCAGTGGCCGGCGCTGGTGGTTCCTCGACGGCACGCCCCTGGGCGAGAGCAGCCCGGAAGGCGCCCTGGACGCATGGCCCGGTGAGGTGGGGAGCCACCAGTTGAGCCTGCTGGACGAGGCCGGGGCGACCGCGCGTCTGGAGTTCCGGGTGATCGACTAGCGCCGCTCGCGCAACTTGACCTTTAGGTCGAGAAAACAGGGTGGGCGGGCTGCCGGATCGTCCGGCTTCGTGTATACAATCCGCCGTCCCGCCCGGCCCCCGTGCCTTCGCGCGCGGTCGGGCGCGTAACCGGACAGGCATGTCCGAACGCCTCGCCCCCTCCCCAGGAGCCCCACCTGCCCGCCCCGGATCGTAGCGGCTCGTCGGCGCGTGCCGGCGGAGCAGGGCGGTCGCGTGCCTTTCAGCCACACAGTCCCAGGAGACAGGCCCATGCGCCTCTGGCAACGCAGTATCCAATGGCAGTTGATCCTCAGCATGGGCGCGGCCCTGCTGGTGAGCATCCTCATCGTGGTCGGTCTCTACTCGGCGGTGGTCTTCCGCCTGAGCGACCGCTACCTGGTGGGCGAGGCGTTGCCCAAGAGCACCCTGGCCATCCGCAACGACCTGGAGCGGGTGCTGGCCGAGCCGCTGACAGCGGCGCGCTCCCTGGCGGACAACAGCCTGGTGCACGACTGGCTCGGCGCCGGCGAGGACCCGGCGCGCCAGGCGGACTTCGTGCGCTACCTGGGCGGCGTGCAGGCGCAGCACAACGCCCTGGTCACCTTCCTGGTCAGCCAGGACAGCGGGCACTACTACACCGGCAAGGGCCTGGACCGCACCCTGACCCGTGGGCCGGCGGAGAACGCCTGGTTCTACGGCTTCCTCGATGGCGGCAAGCCGCGCTCGCTGGACATCGACGTGGACAAGAACACCCGCCTGCCGACGCTGTTCATCAACCAGCGGGTCAGTGCCGGTGGTCGCACCCTGGGGGTGGCGGGCCTGGGCTACGGGCTGGGGGCGATGTCGGCGATGATCCGCGACTTCCGTTTCGGCGAGAGCGGCCGGGTGTACCTGGCCAGCGCCGACGGCAAGGTGAAGATCCACCCGCAGTCGGACTACAACGACAGCCGCACCCTGGCCGACCTGACCAGCGCCGACGCCGCCCGCGCGCTGCTGGGCGGCCAGGGCCAGGCGGTGCGCTTCGAGCGTGACGGCCAGCCCTTCCTGGCGCTGGCCCAGCCGCTGCAGTCGGTGGACTGGGTGCTGGTGAGCGAGGTGCCCGAAGGCGAGATCTACGCCGAGGCACGCCAGGCGCTGATCACCACCTGCCTGGTGGGCATCGGCGTGGCGCTGCTCTCGCTGTTGCTGGTGGTGCTGCTGGCCCGTGGGCTGGTGCGGCCGATCCGCCAGGTGACGGCGGCGCTGGTGGAGATCGGCGGTGGCGGTGGCGACCTGACCCGGCGCCTGGACGACAGCCGCGCCGACGAACTGGGCGACCTGGCACGGGGCTTCAACCGCTTCCTGGAGAGCCAGCGCGGGCTGATCGCCGACGTGCTCGGCACCAGCCACAGCCTGCGCGATGCGGTGGGCCAGGTGACCAGGGTGGTGGAGAACACCGCCCAGCGCGCCGGCCGCCAGCAGGAGATGACCGACATGGTGGCCACGGCGGTCCACGAGATGGGCCTGACCGTGCAGGAGATCGCCCGCAACGCCGGCAGCGCCGCGCTCAGCTCGCAGAAGGCGCGGGACGAAGCGGTGCAGGCGCGCCAGGTGGTGGGGGATTCCATCCGTCACATCGAGCGCATGTCCGGGGAGATCGGCGAGGCGGCCATGGCGGTCACCGAGCTGGCCGAGCAGGTGGCGTCCATCGACCAGGTGCTGGCGGTGATCCGGGGCATTTCCGAGCAGACCAACCTGCTGGCACTGAACGCCGCCATCGAAGCGGCGCGGGCCGGCGAAATGGGTCGCGGCTTCGCCGTGGTGGCCGACGAGGTGCGCACCCTGGCCAGCCGCACCCAGGCGTCCACCGACGAAATCCAGCAGATGATCCAGCGCCTCAAGAGCGGCGCGGAAACGGCCGTCAGCTCCATGCGCGCCGGGCAATCGGCCACCGGCACCGGCGTCGAGGCCAGCCAGCGCACCGGCCAGTCGCTGTCGGCGATCACCGACCAGGTGGAGGCCATCAGCGACATGAACCACCAGGTGGCGGCGGCCACCGAAGAGCAGTCCTCGGTCACCGAAGAGATCAACCGCAACGTGCAGGGCATCGCCGACCTGGCCGGTGCCACCGCCGGCGAGGTGCGCGGCTGCCGCGAGGAGTGCCAGGCACTCAGCCGGCTGGCCGACGACCTGGCCGGGCAGGTGGGGCGCTTCCGCCTCTGAGGCTGGGCGGCGGGTGGCGGCCTAGGCGGTCTCCACCCGGTCGCGGCCGCGGCTCTTGGCGCGGTACAGGGCATCGTCCACGCGCTTGAAGAAGGCCTCGGCACTGGCGTCGTGCTGCGGGTCGAAGCAGCCGACGCCGAGGCTGGTGGTCATCGGCAGGGTGTGCCCGTCATAGGTCAGGCCCTCGCGGGCCAGGGCGGCGCGGAAGCTCTCGCCCAGTTGCACGGCCTGCTCCCGCGTGGTGCCGGGCATCAGCACGCCGAACTCTTCGCCACCCAGGCGCAGCAGGGCGTCGCTGTCACGGCGGAACACCTGGCGCATGCGCTGGGCGAACTGCTCCAGGCAGCGGTCGCCGGCGGTGTGACCGTACTCGTCGTTGATGCGCTTGAAGAAGTCGATGTCCAGCAGCACCAGCGACAGCGGCGAGCCCTCACGGGCGGCGTGGGCGACCATGGCCGGGAACAGGTTGTTGAACTGGTGGCGGTTGCCCAGCAGGGTCAGCCCATCGGTGCGGCTGAGGGCATCCAGGCGCTGGCGCTGCAACAGCAGCTCCATCTCCAGTTTCAGGGTGCCCTGGTATTCGCGGTGGCTGCGGTTGAGGGCCAGCAGCAGGTAGCTGAGGTAGAAGGCCAGGGTCACCAGCTCGGCGGTGAGCCGCTCGGGGGCCAGCAGCATCGCGGCCAGGCCCGGCAGGTACAGCAGCATCAGCGCGAACATGGCCCAGGTGCGACGCATGGCGAAGTTGAAGGCCATGGCGGTGCCGAAGGCGACGGTGCTGAGGGTGCCGATGATGCGGGCGTCCCGGAAGTCGGGCGCGAGGATCATGTAGGCATGGGCCAGGCCCCAGGCCAGGCAGGTGAGCAGGATCAGCCCCCAGTGGGTGTCCAGCCAGCACTTGAGCTGCGCCTGGGTGGCGGCCGTGCCCGGACAGTGGCGGAGGCGCGCCACCAGCAGGGCGCCGAACAGCAGCGTGCCGCCCAGGCCCAGCAGCAGGTGCTCGCCGGGGGCGGCGCTGAAGGCCCAGGCAATGATCCAGGCCAACAGGTAGTAGAGGCCGCCAAGGCGGGTGCGGGTGCGGGTGTCCTGGATCTCGCGCCAGAGCGGGAAGGTCTCCGGCTGGTGGGGCAGCTCTGTGTCAGTCATGCGTTGTGATCACAAATACGGCTGGTGGCCAGAGCTTACCCGGTTCCGTATTGACATCAACTGGCCACTGTCTTGTCAGACCTTTGTCTGACGGCCGGTCAGCCGCGGCGGATCAACCACACACCGGCGATGATCAGGCCCAGGCCGGCCAGCTTGCCGACACTGATGGGGGCCTCGCGGTAGCCGGCCCAGCCGAAATGATCGAGCGCCAGGGCCATGCTCAACTGCCCGGCGAGCACCAGCGTCATGAACAGCAGCGCGCCTATGCGCGGCCCGGCGAAGGCGGCGGTGGCGATGAACACGGCCCCCAGCAGGCCGCCGCTCCAGTGCCACCAGGTGAGGCCCTTGAGCACCGTGAAGCTGGGCAGCTCGCGTTGCGCGGTGGCGACGATGAACAGCGCCACCGTGCCCACCAGGAAGGAGATCAGCGCCGCGCTCATGACGCTGGAGACCTGCCTGGCCAACTGGCCATTGATGCCCGCCTGGAGCGGGAGGAAGGAACCGGCGACGAAGGGCAGGGCGAGCAGCCACCAGGCATTGGGCATGGGGGAATCTCCTGAAACGAAGAGGGCGGCGATTATGCCGCCGCCCCCCGGTCGCTGTCTCAGATCAGGGCCACTGCATCTCGCCCTTGAGCACCTTGGCGCTCAGTTCCAGGTCTTCCACGCCGTGCAGGTCGGGGTAGCGCTTCTTCATCGCGGCGACCAGGGCCTGGGCGTCCTTGGCGCGGGGCAGTTCCTGCTCCAGAGCCTTGAGGTAGTCGCGGGTGAACTGCAGGTCGCCCAGGCCCTTGGCCGGTTCGCCCAGGTAGTGGCCGGGGACCACGCGTTGCGGTTGCAGCGCTTCCAGGGCGTCCAGCGCGCCGACCCAGTTGCGGCGGGATTCGACGGTCTGCGAGTCGGCGGTCCAGACATGCATGTTGCCGCTGACCAGCACGCCACCCAGCACGGTGCGCAGGGACGGCACCCAGAGGCTGGTGTGGCTCGGGTCCGGACCTTCCAGGCCGATCACACGGATGCGTTCGCCTTCCAGGGTCAGGCTGTCGCCCTGCAGCGGTTGCGGCACCACCAGGTTGCGCGGTGCGCCGTCCTTGAGGATCGGGCCCCAGTGGGCCAGCTTCAGGTCCTTGGTGGCCTGGATGTGGGCGATGGTCTGCGGGGTGGCCAGTACCTTGGCGTCCGGGAAGGCGCGCACCAGGGTGTCCAGGCCGAAGTAGAAGTCCGGGTCGCCGTGGCTGATGAAGATGGTGGTCAGGCGGCGGCCGCTGGCCTGGATACGCTTGACCAGGTCATCGGCCTGGTGGCTGGAGAACTGCGCGTCCACCAGCAGGGCGTCCTTCTCGCCCAGCAGCAGGGAGGAGCTGACCGGGAACACGGCTTTCTCGCCGGGGTTGTAGACCTGCAGTTCCAGGGGTTGCTGGGCCAGGGCGCTGCCGGCGGCGGCGCTGAGCAGGGCGCCGGCCAGCAGGCGGCGGATGAGAGCGAACGGGGCCATGGTGGGCTACCTCGGTGAGTGGGTGACGGCGTGCAGGATAGTTGCGTGATAGACGGCAAAAAACGCCATAATCCGCGCTTCTTTATTGCACATAGCGAGCATAGACATGGATCGGATCACTGCCATGCGCGTCTTCGTCGAAGTGGTGGAGCGGGGCAGCCAGACCGCCGCTGCCGATGCCCTGGACATGTCGCGGGCGATGATCTCGCGCTACCTCGCCGCGCTGGAGGAGTGGGCCGGCGCACGCCTGCTGCACCGCAGCACCCGGCGCCTGAGCCTGACCGGCACCGGCGAGCAGATGCTGCCGCAGTGCCGGGAGGTCTGCGCCCTGGCCGAATCCATGCAGAGCCTCGGGCGTGACCACCGCGAGGCGCCCAGCGGCCGCCTGCGGGTCACCTGCAGCCAGTCCTTCGCCCAGGCCTGGCTGGTGCATGAGATCGGCCGCTTCCAGCAGCAGTATCCGGCGGTGGGCATCGACCTGCTGGTGAACAGCCAGGCGGTCAACCTGATCGAGGAACGCATCGACCTGGCCCTGCGCATCACCAACCAGCTCGACCCCAACCTCATCGCCCGGCGCCTCGGCACCTGCCGCTCGATGGTCTGCGCCACCCCGGACTACGTCGCCCGCCACGGCCTGCCGCGTACCCCCGAGGACCTGGTGCGCCATGACTGCCTCACCTACTCCTATTTCGGTCGCAGCCTGTGGACCTTCTTCCGTGACGACGAGCCCAGCGCCGTGCCGGTCAGCGGCCGGCTCAGCGCCAACGAATCCATGGTGTTGCTGGAGGCCACCCTGGCGGGGCAGGGCATCAGCCTGCAACCGCGCTACTCGGTGGCTGCCCTGGTGCGCAGCGGCGACCTGGTGCAACTGCTGC
This sequence comes from Pseudomonas sp. ENNP23, assembly GCF_001728945.1. Taxonomy (NCBI): domain Bacteria; kingdom Pseudomonadati; phylum Pseudomonadota; class Gammaproteobacteria; order Pseudomonadales; family Pseudomonadaceae; genus Pseudomonas; species Pseudomonas sp. ENNP23. The sequence continues at coordinate 77,881 of NZ_LYSP01000022.1, read as the reverse complement.
CCGACCATGAGCCCCAGGTGCTCGGCATCTACGCCCTATACGGCAGCCGCCGGCAGATGCCCCACGCCCTGCGCCTGCTCCTCGACCACCTCGCCGAACGCCTGCAGGACGACACCGACTGGGATGCGTGAAGCACCCAGCGGCCCATGAGCGCGGCATCGGTGGATCGACCCCACCGCCATGCACCCCGATGGGCTTCGCACAGCTCAGCCCATCCTACGGATGGAGCGGGCCGTAGGATGCGGTGAGCTCGGCGAACCGCATCGATGTTGAAAGTGCTCCCACAGGGTGTTGCCACACGGGTTGGGGGATCGACCGTAGGGTGGGCCGGACGGCGTTCCGCTTCAGCCCACCGGCTTCTATCCACATGGCCAGGAATCTCGAAGACCCTCACAACCGCGCGGCCAATTCGGCGCCTTCGCGGATGGCGCGCTTGGCGTCGAGTTCGCCGGCGCGGCGGGCGCCGCCTATGAGGTGCAGGCGCAGGTGGTCGGAGCCCTGCACCGGGTGCAGGTCGCGCACGGGTTCCTGGCCGGCGCAGATCACCACGTTATCCACAGGCAGCACCTGCTCGCGCCCGTCGTGGCGGATGTGCAGGCCGTCGTTGTCCACGCGCAGGTATTCCACCCCGCCCAGCATCCGCGCGCCCAGGCGTTGCAGGTGGGCGCGGTGGACCCAGCCGCTGGTCTTGCCCAGCCCCCGGCCGAGGGGTGCCGGCTTGCGTTGCAGCAGCCACAGCTCCCGCTGCGGCTGCAGGGCGAGCGGCGGAACCAGCCCACCGGACGTGGTGCCTTGCAGGTCGATGCCCCACTCGGCGCGCCAGCGTGCCGGGTCCGGCGTGTGCGGCTGCAGCAGGAAGGCCGCCAGATCGAAGCCGATGCCACCGGCCCCCACCAGCGCCACCCGTTCGCCCACCGGCGCGCCCAACAGCACCTCGGCGTAGCTGAGCACCCTGGGGTGTTCGCCGCCCGGCAGCGCCAGCGCGCGGGGGCGCACCCCGGTGGCCACCACCACCTCGTCGTAATGGCCGCTCAGCTCGCCGGGGCCGATGCGGCGGTTGAGCACCAGCTCCACCCCCAGCTCTGCCAGACGGGTGCGGAAGTAGCGCAGCGTCTCGTCGAACTCCGCCTTGCCGGGGATGCGCCGGGCCAGGTTGAACTGCCCGCCGATCTCGCCCGCCGCCTCGAACAGCGTCACCCGGTGCCCGCGCTCGGCGGCCACGCAGGCGGCGGAAAGCCCCGCCGGCCCGGCGCCGACCACGGCGATGCGCTTGGGCTGGCGGGTGCGGCGGTAGCGCAGCTCGGTCTCGAAGCCGGCCCGTGGATTGACCAGGCAACTGGCGCGGCGGTTGGCGAAGGCGTGGTCCAGGCAGGCCTGGTTGCAGGCGATGCAGGTGTTGATCGCCTCGGGCCGGCCCGCCGCCGCCTTGGCGACGAACTGCGGATCGGCCAGCAGCGGCCGGGCCATGGACACCAGGTCCGCCTGGCCGTTGGCGATCAGCGCCTCGGCCAGCTCCGGGGTGTTGATGCGGTTGCTGGCCACCACCGGCACCTGCAGCACGCGCCGCAGCCGTGCGCTGACCTCGGCAAAGGCCCCGCGCGGCACCGAGGTGACGATGGTGGGCACCCGCGACTCGTGCCAGCCGATGCCGGTGTTGAGCAGGTCGATGCCGGCCGCCTGCAGCGCCAGGGCGATCTGCTGCACCTCCTCGGCGGTGTTGCCGCCCTCCACCAGGTCCAGCAGCGACAGGCGGAAGCCAATGGCGAAGCCGTCCCCGGCCATGCGGCGGATGCGCCGGACGATCTCCACCGCCAGGCGCATACGGTTCTCCAGCGAGCCACCCCAGCGGTCGCGGCGCTGGTTGGTGCGCGGGCAGAGGAACTGGTTCAGCAGGTAGCCCTCGCTGCCCATGATCTCCACCCCGTCGTAGGCCGCCGCCTTGGCCAGCCGCGCGCAGCGCACGAAGGCCCGCAGGGTGCGCTCGATGCCCCGCTCGCTCAGCTCGCGCGGGGCGAACCAACTGATGGGGGACTTCAGCGGCGAGGCCGACACCACCAGCGGGTGATAGCCGTAGCGCCCGGCATGCAGGATCTGCAGCAGGATGCGCCCGCCCTCGGTGTGCACCGCCTGGGTCAGGCGGCGGTGGGCCGGCACTTCCAGGCCGCGGGTCAGGCTGCTGCCGAAGGGCAGCAACCAGCCCTCCCGGTTGGGCGCGAAGCCGCCGGTGATGATCAGCCCGACGCCGCCCCGCGCCCGCTCCCGGTAGTAGGCCGCCAGCTTGTCGAAGTCCCGCAGGCGGTCTTCCAGGCCGGTGTGCATGGAGCCCATCACCACGCGGTTGCGCAGGTGCAGCGGGCCGACGTGCAGGGGCGAAAGCAGGTGGGGATAGGCTGTGTTCATGGCGGACCGGGGCGGGGAGAAGGGCCTTCACCATAGGAAGTTGCGCCCGGCGGGATAACGGCCCGGTTGACGTGCCGCTCGGGCATTTCGGTCAAACCATTGCTCTGGGTCCATGCGCGGTGCGGTTCGCTTGACTAAGCTTCCAAGGCTGAAGAGTCGCCAAAGAGCGACTCCCTTGCCTGATGCAGGAGAACCCACGATGGACATGAACCGTCGACAGTTCTTCAAGGTCTGCGGTGTAGGCCTTGGAGGATCGAGCCTGGCGGCGCTGGGGATGGCACCCCCGGTCGCCTTCGCCGACCAGGTGCGCCATTTCAAACTGGCGCGAACCGTCGAAACCCGCAACACCTGCCCCTACTGCTCGGTCGGCTGCGGCCTGATCATGTACAGCCAGGGCGATGCGTCGAAGAACGTGGCGCAGAACATCATCCACATCGAGGGTGATTCGGATCACCCGGTCAACCGCGGCACCCTCTGCCCGAAAGGCGCCGGCCTGCTGGACTTCATCCACAGCCCCAACCGCCTGAAGTACCCCGAGGTCCGCGAAGCCGGCTCCAGCGAGTGGAAGCGCATCGAATGGGACGAGGCGCTCGACCGCATCGCCCAACTGATGAAAGCGGACCGCGACGCCAACTTCGTAGCCAGGAACGACGCCGGGCAGACGGTCAACCGCTGGCTCACCACCGGGTTCCTCGCCGCGTCGGCGTCAAGCAACGAAGCCGGCTACATCACCCACAAGGTGGTGCGTTCACTGGGCATGCTGGGGTTCGATAACCAGGCACGTGTCTGACATGGCCCGACGGTGGCAGGTCTTGCCCCGACGTTTGGCCGTGGCGCCATGACCAACCACTGGACCGACATCAAGAATGCCGATCTGGTGCTGATCATGGGCGGCAACGCTGCCGAAGCCCACCCCTGTGGCTTCAAATGGGTGACCGAAGCGAAGGCCCACAACAAGGCCCGGCTGATCGTGGTCGACCCGCGTTTCACGCGCTCGGCTTCCGTGGCCGACTACTACGCACCCATCCGTACCGGGACCGACATCGCGTTCCTGGGGGGGCTGATCAACTACCTGATCACCACCAACCAGATCCAGCACGAGTACGTCCGGCACTACACCGATGCATCGTTCATCGTGAACGAAGGCTTCAGCTTCGAAGACGGCCTGTTCAACGGCTACGACGAGGCCAAGCGCGCCTACCCGGACAAGTCCGCCTGGAGCTACGCCAAGGGCGAGGACGGCTACGCCCGCGTCGACCCGACGCTGGAAGACCCGCGCTGCGTGTTCCAGTTGATGAAGAAGCACTACAGCCGCTACACGCCCGAGGTGGTCAGCCGCACCTGCGGCACCCCGCCCGAGCAGTTGCAGAAGGTCTGGAGCCAGATCGCCGAGACCTCCGCGCCCGGCAAGGTCATGACCATCCTCTATGCCCTCGGCTGGACGCAGCACTCGGTGGGCTCGCAGATCATCCGCACCGGCGCCATGGTGCAACTGCTGCTGGGCAACATCGGCATGCCCGGTGGCGGGATGAACGCCCTGCGCGGCCACTCCAACATCCAGGGCCTGACCGACCTGGGGCTGCTCTCCAACTCCCTGCCGGGCTACCTGAGCCTGCCCGCCGACGCCGAGCAGGACTACGCCGCCTACATCGCCAAGCGGGCTGCCAAGCCCGCGCGGCCGGGGCAACTGTCCTACTGGCAGAACTACGGCAAGTTCCACGTCAGCCTGATGAAGGCCTGGTTCGGCAAGTCCGCCACCGCCGAGAACAACTGGTGCTACGACTGGCTGCCCAAGCTCGACGTGCCGGCCTACGACGTGCTGCGCTACTTCGACCTGATGCACCAGGGCAAGGTCAACGGCTACTTCTGCCAGGGCTTCAACCCCATCGCCTCGTTCCCCAACAAGGGCAAGGTGGTGGCCAGCCTGGCCAAGCTGAAGTACCTGGTGGTGATGGACCCGCTGGCCACCGAGACGTCCGAGTTCTGGCGCAATGCCGGCGAGTACAACGACGTCGACACCGCCAGCATCCAGACCACCGTGTTCCGCCTGCCCACCACCTGCTTCGCTGAAGAGGACGGCTCCCTGGTCAACAGCGGGCGCTGGCTGCAGTGGCACTGGAAGGGCGCCGAGCCGCCGGGCCAATGCCGCACCGACATCGCCATCATGGGCGCGCTGTTCCACCGCCTGCGCGCGGCGTATACCCGCGACGGCGGCGCCTTCCCCGACCCCATCCTGGGGCTGGACTGGAACTACCTGCGCCCCGACGAGCCGGGCCCGGACGAGATCGCCCGCGAGTTCAACGGCAAGGCCCTGGCCGACCTCAACGACCCGGCCACGGGCGCCCCGCTGCTCAAGGCCGGCGAGCAACTGCCCGGCTTCGCCCTGCTGCGGGACGACGGCAGCACCGCAAGCGGCTGCTGGATCTTCGCCGGCTGCTGGACCGCCGCCGGCAACCAGATGGCCCGCCGCGACAACGCCGACCCCTACGCCATGGGCCAGACCCTCGGCTGGGCCTGGGCCTGGCCGGCCAACCGGCGCATCCTCTACAACCGCGCCTCGGCCGACCCCTACGGGCACCCCTGGGACCCGAAGAAGAAGCGCCTGGTGTGGTGGAACGGCAAGGCCTGGAGCGGCACCGACGTGCCCGACTACAAGGCCGACGTGCCGCCGGAGCAGGGCATGAACCCGTTCATCATGAACCCCGAGGGCGTCGCGCGATTCTTCGCCCTCGACAAGATGAACGAAGGGCCCTTCCCCGAGCACTACGAGCCGTTCGAGACGCCCATCGGCCGCAACCCGCTGCACCCGGAGAACCGCAAGGTCACCAGCAACCCCGCCGCCCGCCTGTTCCCGGGGGACCGCGAGATGCTCGGCACCGCCGACGAGTTCCCCTATGCGGCGACCACCTACCGCCTCACCGAGCACTTCCACTTCTGGACCAAGCATTGCCGGCTGAACGCCATCGCCCAGCCCGAGCAGTTCGTCGAGATCGGCGAAGCGCTGGCGCGGGAGCTGGGCATCGTTGCCGGCGAGCGGGTCAAGGTGTCGTCCCAGCGGGGCTACATCAAGGCGGTGGCCGTGGTCACCAAGCGCATCCGCCCGCTCGACGTGGACGGCAAGACCGTCCACCAGATCGGCATCCCGCTGCACTGGGGCTTCTCCGGCGTGGCGCGCAACGGCTACCTGACCAACACGCTGACGCCCTTCGTCGGGGATGGAAACACCCAGACGCCGGAGTTCAAGTCGTTCCTGGTCAAGCTGGAAAAGGCATAGGAGCAGCGCCATGGCCTCACAAGACATCATTGCCCGCTCCGCCACCACCACGCCCAGCCCGTCCGTGCGGCAACTGGGCGAGGTGGCCAAGCTGATCGACGTGTCCAAGTGCATCGGCTGCAAGGCCTGCCAGGTCGCCTGTTCCGAATGGAACGACCTGCGCGACGAGGTCGGCCACAACCACGGGGTGTACGACAACCCCATGGACCTGACGGCCGACTCCTGGACGGTCATGCGCTTCACCGAGCACGAGCCCGAGGCGAACAAACTGGAGTGGCTGATCCGCAAGGACGGCTGCATGCACTGCGCCGAACCCGGCTGCCTCGCGGCCTGCCCGAGCCCCGGCGCGATCATCCAGTACGCCAACGGCATCGTCGACTTCAACCAGGACAAGTGCATCGGCTGCGGCTACTGCATCACCGGCTGCCCCTTCAACATCCCGCGCATCTCGCAGAAGGACCACAAGGCGTACAAGTGCACCCTGTGTTCCGACCGCGTGTCCGTCGGGCTGGAACCGGCCTGCGTGAAGACCTGCCCCACCGGGGCCATCGTCTTCGGCACCAAGGACGCCATGAAGGAGCACGCCGCCGAGCGCATCGTCGACCTCAAGTCGCGCGGCTACGACAACGCCGGGCTGTACGACCCGCAGGGCGTCGGCGGCACCCACGTCATGTACGTGCTGCACCATGCCGACCAGCCCGCGCTCTACGCCGGCCTGCCCGAGGCGCCTGCCATCAGCCCGCTGGTCGGGTTGTGGAAGGGCATCACCAAGCCCCTCGGCCTGCTGGCCATGGGCGCGGTGGCGCTGCTCGGCTTCTTCCACTACGTGCGGGTCGGCCCCAACCGCGTGGAAGAGGACGAAACGCCCCCCAGCGAGCCGGCGGTGCACAAGGTCGACCCCTCGGTCCACGAGTTCGACCCCAGGGCGCCGCGTTGACAGACAACCCCCTCGCCCAGCGGGCGAGGGCCGGTCAGGGGTGCAGGGACGCGCCCCCGGGTTACGGAGTACGACATGAACAAAGACATCCAGCGCTACACCGCCTCCGAGCGCAGCAACCACTGGGCGGTGGCCATCCTGTTCTTCCTTGCCGGGCTGTCCGGCCTGGCCCTGTTCCACCCCTCGCTGTTCTGGCTCACCCACCTGTTCGGCGGCGGCCCCTGGACGCGCATCCTGCACCCCTTCCTGGGCGTGGCGATGTGCCTGTTCTTCGCCGTCCTGGCCCTGCGCTTCGCCCACCACAACCGCTGGGAGAAGGGCGACGGCCAATGGCTGCGGCAGGTGAAGGACGTCATCAACAACCGTGAGGACCGCCTCCCCGAAGTCGGCCGCTACAACGCCGGGCAGAAGATCCTCTTCTGGGTCCTGCTGGCCTCCATGATCACCCTGCTGCTCACCGGCATCGTCATCTGGCGCCAGTACTTCAGCCACTTCTTCGGCATCGACCTGATCCGCCTCGCCGCGCTGCTGCACGCCTTCGCCGCCTGGGTGCTGATCCTCAGCATCCTCGTGCACATCTACGCCGGCATCTGGGTCAAAGGCTCCATCGGCGCCATGCTCAACGGCTGGGTCAGCCGGGCCTGGGCGCGCAAGCACCATGGCGCCTGGTTCAAATCCATCGAGAAGGGCGACGGCAAGCACTGACCTCGCCCCCTCCAGCACCTTCACAAGGAGTCCTGCGTGTCAGGCCAATTGCTCGAACCGGAACAGATCGCCGCCGCGGCGAACATCCCGCCCTTCCTCCACCTGCCGCAGCGCGACCTCTTCGCCAGCCGTGCCGAACGCCTGCGCCAGCTCGCCGACGGCCACCCGCTGGCCGCCTACCTGCTGCTGATCGCCGACCTCTGCGAGGCCCAGCAGCGCGTGCTCGACAACCCGCCCGCGCTGCCCGGCCCCGCCCCGGAAGCCGTCGCCCGCAGCCGCGAGCACCGCATGCCGCCGCTGCCCTTCGAAACCCTGGTGCGCGCCGACGGCTGGCTGGCCGCCGTGGATGCCCTGCTGGACCAACTGCCGGCCCCCGGCAACCCCGCCGTCGCCGCCGCCCTCCAGCAACTGCGCCAGGCCGACGCCGGCCAGCGCAAGGCCTGGGGCATCAGCCTGCTCAGCGGCCAGTTCGACCTGCTGCCACCCGCCGTCGTCCCCTTCCTCGGGGGCGCCCTGCAGGTCGCCTTCAGCCACTGGCTGCTGGCACTGCCCGCCGGCAGCGTGCAGGACGGCGAAGCCAAGGTGGTCTGCCCCGCCTGCGGCTCCCCGCCCGTGGCCGGCATGGTCCGCCACCTCGGCCAGCACAACGGCCTGCGCTACCTCAGTTGCTCCCTGTGCAGTTGCGAATGGCACTACGTGCGGGTCAAGTGCAGCCACTGCCAGGAGAGCAAGCGCCTGGCCTACCTCAGCGTCGAACGCGACGACCGCCCGGCCGACAAGGCGCCCCTGCGCGCCGAGACCTGCCCCAACTGCCAGGGCTACCTCAAGCACTGCTACCTGGAGCACGACAGCCACGCCGACGCCCAGGCCGACGACCTCGCCAGCCTCGACCTCGACCTGCGCCTGGCGGAGGAGGGGTATCTGCGACGTGCGCCGAACCTGTTGCTCGCGCCTGGGAGCGAATGAGCACCTAGACTCAGCAACCAACCCCAATGGACTCGGCCGGCCACGGGAGGGCTGGAGAACATGGCTATGTCCGCGTCGCGTGCTGCCAGCAGGTCAGGGAGCCCAGCTCATTACTGCGTGTGCTGCGAGCCCCTGTTTCGCCTTGCCTGGCGAGTTTCTTTTGGCAGTCGTCGGAACGCCGAACCACCCAAAAGAAACCAAAAAGGCTTGCCCCTGCATCCGGGTCCCGCTGCGCGGGACTTCCCTCACTCCATCGGTGCCCCGGGGGGCACGGCGCGACAGGCCATCCATGGCCAGATCGCGCCTCTCGCGGCATCCATGCCGCTCGACCCCCGTTGCACCGACTCCGCTCGGCCTCCTGAAGGGGCGTTATCCCCGCCCCACCTTTTCCGCCCCGCCCGAGTACGGAGCGAGCACCGAAGTGTTTTTGCCCCCACGTCAGGGCGCGTGATGACGATGACGGGACGTGCTCGCAACAGGCTTTACCGCAGCGCAATCCCTCACCAGCCTCGTCACCGAACCCGCACGCGCTAACCCGGACGCCGCTCAAGGAATCCCCCATGTCAGCCCCCCGCCTACCCTCCGTCGACCGCCTGCTGCGCAGCCCCGCCTGCACGCCGCTGCAGCAGCGCTACGGCCGCGAGCCGCTGTTGAAAACCCTGCGCGACCTGCTCGACGAGCTGCGCGAGCCCGCCCGCCAGGGCCAGCTCGCCGCCATCGAACTCAGCGAAGCCGTGCTCGCCGGCCGCGCCGGTGAACGCCTCGCCGCCTGGCACGCCAGCCGCGTGCGCCGGGTGTTCAACCTCACCGGCACCGTGCTGCACACCAACCTCGGCCGCGCCCTGCTGCCCGAGGAGGCCATCGAGGCCATCACCCTCGCCGCGCGCTACCCGCTCAACCTCGAATTCGACCTCGCCAGCGGCAAGCGTGGCGACCGCGACGACCTCATCACCGGCCTCATCCGCGAGCTGACCGGCGCCGAAGCCGTCACCGTGGTCAACAACAACGCCGCAGCCGTGCTGCTCGCCCTCAACAGCCTCGGCGCGCGCAAGGAAGGGGTCATCAGCCGGGGCGAGCTGATCGAGATCGGCGGCGCCTTCCGCATCCCCGACATCATGGCCCGCGCCGGTGTGAAGCTCGTCGAGGTGGGCACCACCAACCGCACCCACGCCAAGGACTACGAGGCCGTCATCAACCCCCGCACCGGCCTGCTCATGCGCGTGCACACCAGCAACTACAGCGTCCAGGGCTTCACCGCCAGCGTCGCCACCCCCGACCTCGCGCGCATCGCCCACGCCCACGGCCTGCCCCTGCTGGAAGACCTCGGCAGCGGCACTCTGGTGGACCTCACCCGCTGGGGCCTGCCCAAGGAGCCCACCGTGCAGGAAGCCCTGCGCGACGGTGCCGACATCGTCACCTTCAGCGGCGACAAGCTCCTCGGCGGCCCCCAGGCCGGGCTCATCCTCGGCAGCAAGGAACTCATCGGCCGCATCAAGAAGAACCCCCTCAAGCGCGCCCTGCGGGTGGACAAGCTCACCCTCGCCGCGCTGGAAGCCGTGCTCGCCCTCTACCGCGACCCCGAGCGCCTCGCCGAACGGCTCACCACCCTGCGCCTGCTCAGCCGCCCGCAGCCCGACATCCTCGCCCAGGCCCAGCGCCTCGCCGCGCCCCTGGCCACCCAGCTCGGCGCCACCTGGCAGGTCAGCGTCGAGCCCGCCCTGGGCATGATCGGCAGCGGCGCCCAGCCCGTCGCCCGCCTGCCCAGCGCCGCCCTCTGCCTGCGCCCGCAGCAGCCCAAGCGCCTGCGTGGCCGCGCCCTGCGGCAACTGGAGGAAAGCCTGCGCACCCTGCCCATCCCGGTGATCGGCCGCCTCGACGACGACGCCCTCTGGCTCGACCTGCGCCAGCTCGACGACGAGCCCGCCTTCCTCGCCCAACTGCCCCACCTCGACGGAGCCCTGCCGTGATCGTCGGAACCGCCGGCCACATCGACCACGGCAAGACCGCTCTGCTCACCGCCCTCACCGGCCAGCAGGGCGACCGCCGGCCCGCCGAGCGCGAGCGCGGCATCACCATCGACCTCGGCTACCTCCACGCCGACCTCGGCGACGGCCAGAGCACCGCCTTCATCGACGTGCCCGGCCACGAACGCTTCGTCCACAACATGCTCGCCGGCGCCTGCGGCATCGACCTGTTGCTGCTGGTGGTGGCCGCCGACGACGGCGTCATGCCGCAAACCCGCGAGCACCTCGCCATCGTCGAACTGCTCGGCATCCGCCGCGCCCTGGTGGCCCTCACCAAGATCGACCGCGTCGAGCCCGCGCGCATCGCCCAGGTCCGCGCCGAAATCGCCGCCCTGCTGGCCCCCGGCCCCTTTGCCGGCGCCCCGGTGTTCCCGGTGGACAGCCTCGGCGGCCAGGGCATCGACGCCCTGCGCCAGGCCCTGCTGGGCGAGTCCCTGCTGGCCGCCACCCGCCGCGACGACGGCTTCTTCCGCCTGCCCATCGACCGTGCCTTCAGCGTCGCCGGCGCCGGCGTGGTCGCCACCGGCACCGCCTTCGCCGGGCAGGTGCGCATTGGCGACGAGCTGGTGCTCAGCCCCTCCGGGCGCCTGCTGCGGGTGCGCGGCCTGCACAGCCGCAACCAGCAGGTGGAGAGCGCCCGCGCCGGCCAGCGGGTCGCCATCAACCTTGCCGGCGAGCGCCTCGCCGTCGACGACCTGCACCGGGGCGACTGGCTGCTGGCGCCGGCCCTCGCCGCGCCCACCACCCGCCTCGACATCGACCTGCACCTGCTGCCCGGCGAGCCCCATCCGCTGGCCCACTGGACGCCCGTGCACGTCCACCTCGGCGCCCAGGACGTCACCGGCCGCGTCGCCCTGCTGCAAGGCAACAGCCTCGCCCCCGGCCAGCAGGCCTTCGCCCAGGTGCTGCTCAATGCTCCCGCCCACGCCGTACATGGCGACCGGCTGGTGCTGCGCGACCAGTCCGCCCAGCGCACCCTCGGCGGCGGCCGCGTCCTCGATCCCTTCGCCCCCGCGCGCAACCGCCGCAGTGCCGAGCGCCTCGCCCAGCTCCAGGCCCTGCGCAGCGACAGCCTGGAGCAGGCGCTGCCGGCCCTGCTCGACGCCACCGACAACGGCCTCTACCCGCAACTGCTCGAACGCCAGTTCAACCGCCCCCGCAGCGGCTGGCAGTTGCCGCCCGGCACCCTGCAGATCGACACCCGCCTCGGCCCCCGGCTGTTCACCCGCGCCCGCTGGCAGGCCCTGGAAAACCGCCTGCTGGACGGCCTCGCGCGCTTCCACGCCGAGCAGCCCGACGAACTCGGCCCCGACCGCGACCGCCTGCGCCGCTATGCCCTGTCGGAACTGGAGCGCCCGGTCTTCATCGCCCTGCTGGAACAGCTCATGGTGCGCGAGGCCGTCCAGGCAAGCGGCCCCTGGCTGCACCTGCCCGGCCACCGCGTACAGCTCAACGACGCCGACGAAGCCCTGCGCCAGCGCATCTGGCCGCTGCTGGAGGCCGGCCGCTACGACCCGCCCTGGGTCCGCGACCTGGCCCGCGAACTGAACGTGGACGAAAGCGCCATGCGCCTGCTGCAACGCAAGCTCGCCCGCCTCGGGCATCTGCACCAGGTGGTGAAAGACCTCTTCTACCCCGACGCCACCCTGCGCGAACTCGCCCAGCACGCCCGCCAGTTGCAGGCCGCCCACGGCACCATCAAGGCCGCCCACTGGCGCGATCGCATCGGCCTCGGCCGCAAGCGCAGCATCCAGTTGCTGGAGCACTTCGACCGCATCGGCTACACCCGCCGCATCGGCGACGAACGCAAGATCCGCGAAGACTCCGCCCTGGCCCTGCTCACCCCCTAGCCCCCGGCGCACCGCGAGCGCCCCGGCCGGCAAGGTCTGTAGGACGCCCCGCGCCGGGCACACTGGCGGCCCGAACGGCGACGACGTCGCCCCGCCCGGTGAAGGAGCCAAAGGATGAACCCCTGGATCGTCGGGGCCGTGGATGCGGCCCTGTTCCTGTTCGGCTGGAGCGCCATCGCCCTCGCTGCCGCCCCTGACGCACAGGCCGCGCTGCTGTTCTCCGCCTGCTGGCTGCTGCCCGTTTCCGTCGCCGTGTGGGCACTGGGCACCCGCCAGGCCCGCGCCATCCTGGCTGGCCGGGGCCGGCTACGCCGCGCGGCGTGGGAGGGGTTCTGCTGGGGCGCCGGGCTTGGGCTGGCCGTCGTACTGCTCCGCAACGCCCCGGATGCCCTGGCGGCAGGGCGCGCGTTGGAGGGGCAGCCGTTGTTCAGTGGGCATACGGCGCGGTTTCTGCTGGATGGCTGGCCGTTCTATCTGGTGACGGGGGTTTTGGGTGGTGGTCATGCGCTGGGTTTTCATGTGCTCAACGCATGGCTGCTGCGGTAGGCAGTAACTCATGACGGCGTTGCTGTTCTTACCGTTAGTTTTGATGTGTTGTTTGTTTTTGGCAGGAGGCTTATGCCTGCTAACGGCCAAAAGCAGCCATTACCTTGACTCCTTCAGAGCTAGGCAAGGCTCTTTCAGACCTGAAACGAATGGTTACATACGTACATTCGAATTTACGCATGTTGTAACCATTCTGAAATTGTTGCCCCAGTAGATTTGTGGCTCCAACCAGTCCACAGGTAAAGCCATGAAGAACCTCACCCTCTCAGCTCTGCTCCTCTCTTCTCTGTTCACCGGCTCCGTTATGGCCAGCGAATTCGATAAGCCTGGTTTTGTTACCGAGGTTGAGGATGGTCGCCTCTGGGTTTTCCGTGAGGACTCCCAGGAGCTGAAAGATTTCAAAGCCTCTGGTGAGCCGGCCAAGCAGTTCACCGATATCGGCTCTGGCCCGAATGGGATGACAGTCAAAGCAGCTGATGAGAAGACCCTCAAGGACTACCTTGAGGTCATCAAGAAGTAAGTGCTATCAAGCAGAAAGGCCCGCGAATGCGGGCCTTTTCATTGGTGCACATTACTTGCTGAGAGCGAGTAATCGCTCAACCCCTAGCGGCTCCTCCGCCGTTAGCGGAATGACTGCATAGCGTTGCGAGTGCTCAGTCGCAACATGCTCAATTTCCCTCAGCTCATTGACCGCTCGCTTATGTAGAAGCGGAGATACAGTCTTTGCGGCTGCTACGCTGTTGTTGACCACCCATGCCCAAGGCTCAATGCCGGCGCGACGCAGATCAGCTTGCAGGCCAGCAGCCTCCAGCACGGGAGTGGTTTCAGCAAGGGTCACCAGCAGCACCTTGGTTTGTTTAGGATCTTGGAGCTGCATCATTGGCGTGGAAAAGCGCATGTTGCTGCCCGACATCTGCCGAGCAATGTCGCGGTGATAAGCCCCGGTAGCATCCAGTAGCAGCAAGGTGTGGCCGGTCGGGGCGGTGTCCATCACCACGAACTTTTTGCCGGCTTCACGGATGATTCGTGAAAAAGCCTGGAATACCGCGATCTCCTCGGTGCAGGGTGAACGCAGATCCTCGGCTAGCAACGCCCGAGCCTGCTCATCCAGACCCGCTCCCTTGGTTTCCATGACGTGATCACGATAGCGTTGTGTCTCCGCATGCGGGTCAATGCGGCTCAGTGTCAGGTGCTCAAGCGTGCCATCCAGTGTCTCGGCAAGGTGCGCAGCTGGATCAGAGGTTGTCAGGTGTACAGGCAACCCACGGCGAGCCAATTCGACAGCAATCGCTGCCGCCAGAGTCGTTTTCCCGACACCACCTTTGCCCATCACCATGATCAAGCCATGACCATTGGCGGCGATATCGTCGATCAGGGAGTTGAGTCGTGGAGCGTTCAAATCAATTGGCGAACTGGCCGGTGCCTGCGCGTCCTCAGCAGAGCCCTCAACCAAAAATTGTCGTAGGGCATCCAATCCCACCAGGTTGAATGCTTTTAACGGCAACAGATCGAGTGGCAATGCTCTCAGCGCTGTCGGCATAGCAGCGACTGCGGCCTGTTCGCGCTTATAGACGGCAGCAGCCAAAGCATCCCTATGTGCCTCACTCTCCGGCAGCACGCCGTTGATCGCCAGGTACTGCTCTTGCAACCCGATGGCCGCCAATTCCTCGCGGGTGCGGGCGGCCTCGCGCAGGGTGGCAGCCTGCGCCCTGGCAACCAGAACCAGGCGAGTTTTGGCAGGATCAGAGAGTGCCTCTACCGCCTCGCGATACTGGTCTCGTTGTTTATCTAAGCCGGCCAGGGGGCCAAGACAGGATGCATCGCCTTGCCCCGCCTCCAGGAACCCACTCCAGGCACCGGGTAGCTGCAGCAACCGAATCGTGTGACCAGTCGGCGCCGTATCGAAAATGATGTGATCAAAGCGAGTCTTCAGTTCTTCGTTGACCAGCAGCGAGGTGAATTCGTCGAAGGCGGCAATCTCGGTGGTGCAGGCACCCGACAACTGCTCCTCCATGCCCTTGACCACATCAGCTGGCATGACGCCTCTCGCCGGGCCGACAATTCGATCTCGATAAGCCTGGGCAGCGCCCTGTGGGTCAATCTCCAAGGCCGCCAGATTTTCAACTGCGGGCACGGCAGTAATGTGATTGCCGATTTCCAGACCGAATACCTGGCCCACATTGGAGGCTGGATCGGTGCTCACCAGCAGCACTCGCTTGCCCTGACGGGTCAACTCCAGGGCTGTTGCGCAGGCAATGGACGTCTTGCCAACCCCGCCCTTACCGGTGAAAAACAGGAAGCGTGGTGCGTTGTCGACAAAGCGCATGCTGACCCCCTTAGCGATTGTTGAGGCTGCTCTCGTACCAGTTGCGAGTGCTGTTGACCATGCGTACCAACCAGAGCATCACAGGCACCTCTATCAGCACCCCGACCACGGTTGCGAGTGCGGCTCCCGAGTTGAAACCGTACAAGACAATCGCCACGGCTACAGCCAGCTCGAAGAAGTTCGAGGCTCCGATCATGGTGGCCGGGCCTGCCACGTCGTGGCGCACTTTCAAGGTATGGCAGAGCCAGTAACCCAGCGCTGCGATAAACAGTGTCTGCACCAGCAGGGGGATCGCAATGATGCCGATGACCAGCGGCTGCTCGACAATCGACTCACCCTGGAAGGAGAACAACAGCACCAGGGTCGCCAGCAGAGCCAGAATGGAGAACGGCGAGATCTTTGCCAGGGCCTTCTGAAAGTGGGCTTCGCCACGCTTCATCAAACGGGCTCGCAGAAACTGGGCAATAGCCAGCGGGATGACGATATACATCACCACCGAGAGCAGCAGGGTGCCCCATGGCACCGGGATCGAGGACACGCCTAGCAGCAACGCCACAATGGGGGCGAAGGCGAACACCATCACCAGGTCGTTGACGGCTACCTGAGTAATGGTGAAGTTGGCATTGCCGTTACACAGGTTGCTCCAGACAAACACCATCGCCGTGCAGGGCGCTGCACCCAACAGGATCAGCCCCGCCATGTAGCTATCCAGCTCCTCGGCAGGCAGCCAGTCCGCAAACAGCACCTTGATGAACAGCCAGCCAATCAGCGCCATGGAAAACGGCTTGATCGCCCAGTTGACGAACAGGGTGACGCCCATACCGGCTTTTTGCTGGCGCACCTCATGCAGCGCCGCGAAGTCGATCTTCATCAGCATCGGAATGATCATCACCCAGATAAGCAGCCCCACTGGGATATTCACCTTCGCTACTTCCAGGGCGCCAACGGCCTGAGCTGCTTGGGGCGCAACCAGGCCCAGCACAGTGCCCGCCACAATGCACAGGAACACCCACAGGGTCAGGTAGCGCTCAAACACCCCCAGCGGGGCCCCAGAGGCCTGCTTCATTGCGACTTCACACGCATTTGTCATCTTTGCTGCCTATCCTCAAACACTTGGCGCGCCGACGTGGCGCATATTCACTTTACTGCATATTCGAAAAATAATATATTTGGCCGTGTGCATCTTTGATAGAGATCAACATGAGCCAAAAAAAGCGCGTCCTGTTCCTCTGCGTTGCGAATTCAGCACGCTCGCAGATGGCTGAAGCCCTGCTACGCCACACCGACTCGGAAAACTTCGAGGTCTACAGTGCAGGTTCTGCCCCCACGGAAGTCGACATCCGAGCACGCGATGCGCTGGAGCATCTTGGTGTTTCCACTGACGGGCTTTATAGCAAGTCCATCGAGCAGGTCGCTGGCGAGCCTTTCGACTATGTGATCACGCTGTGTGACAAGTCTGCCTTGGAGTGCTTGGCACTGCCTGGCGCCGGCGAGTACATCGCTTGGAACTTCGAAGACCCGGTGACCAGCTCGCAGAAAGACGCCTACCGCAAGACCCTGCATGAGATTCACGAACGGATAAAAATGTTCGTGCTGATTAAAAACAGGCCGACTCAAGAGCCCGCTGGCAGCCAACCCATGTCACCAACCGAGGTATTCAAATGCCTGGCCGATGAGACGCGAGCACGAATCGCTTTGCTGGTGACCCTGGAGCAGGAACTGTGTGTCTGCGAACTGACCTCGGCACTAGATGAGGCGCAACCGAAGATCTCCCGACATCTGGCCCTGCTGCGAGGCTGCGGTCTTCTGGAAGATCGCCGCAATGGCCAGTGGGTGTACTACCGCTTGCACCCGCAGTTGTCGGGATGGGTGACCGATATTCTGAAGCAGACCCTGGACAACAATGCCGAGTGGTTGCGCCAGGACGTACAGCGTCTCTGGCAAATGCGTGATCGTCCTGGTCGCAATCCCGCCTGCGATTGAATGCCTGGCACTGGGGATGACCATGAAAGTTCTCTTTCTCTGCACCGCCAATAGCTGCCGCAGCATCCTGTCGGAGGCCATCTTCAACGCGCTGGCACCGAAGGGCATGCGGGCCTTTAGCGCGGGCAGCCACCCTAAGGGAGAAGTAAATCCATTGGCTTTGAAGGCACTGCTTGATGCTGGCTTCGATGTTGAGGGGCTGAGTAGCAAATCAACCGATGTCTATCAGTCTCTAGCCCCTGACATCGTCATTACCGTTTGCGACAAGGCCGCCGGAGAAGCCTGCCCTGTGTTCTTTGGCCCGTCGATACGTTGCCATTGGGGGCTGAGTGACCCATCCGAAGTAAACGGTTCTGAGGCAGACATCACCGCTGCGTTTGCAGCCACCATCCAACAGATCCAGAAGCGGGTGAACGCATTTATCGCGCAGCCCTTCGCACAACTCGATAGCGATGCGCTCAAAGTCGAGTTGAACAGAATCGGCTCGCTGTAGCCCAAGAGGTACAAGCCCATGATCGACAACCTGCCCAACGTCGCCGAGGAGCTGTTTGATCGCTCTATCCCGGAAAACCTGGGCCTCGCCGAGGACGAGCACAAACCGCGCATCCTGCTGCTCTATGGCTCCAATCGTGAACGCTCCTACAGTCGGCTGCTGACTCAGGAGGCGGCACGTTTGCTGGAGGCCTTTGGCGCGGAAACCCGAATCTTCGATCCGTCCGGCCTGCCCATGCCGGACGATGCCGACAGCAGCCACCCCAAGGTCAAGGAACTTCTCGACCTGGTGCTCTGGTCGGAGGGTCAGGTCTGGTGCTCCCCCGAACGGCACGGCGCCATGACCGGGGTGTTCAAGTCGCAGATCGACTGGATACCGCTGTCCATGGGTGCCATCCGCCCGAGTCAGGGCAAGACCCTGGCCGTGATGCAGGTCTGTGGCGGCTCGCAATCCTTCAATGCGGTTAACCAGATGCGTGTGCTGGGGCGCTGGATGCGCATGTTCACCATCCCCAACCAGTCTTCAGTAGCCAAGGCCTACCTCGAATTCGACGAGGCCGGGCGCATGAAGCCCTCCAGCTATTACGACCGCGTGGTGGACGTCATGGAGGAACTGGTCAAGTTCACTCTGCTGCTGCGCGGGCGTAGCGACTATCTGGTCGACCGCTACTCGGAACGTAAAGAGTCCGCCGAAGAACTTTCCAAGCGCGTCAACCAGCGCGCTATCTGACTGCCAGGAATCACGCTCGATGAATCATCCCTACGACCTGCTCAGCATCCCCGGCATCAAGGGCAAGCTGATCCTCACACCCTGCCCCGGCACCAAGAACAGCAGCCTTGCCGATTCGCTGACCACGCTCAAACAGGCCGGCGCCTCTGCCGTGATCAGCCTGATGCCGGCGAGCGAACTGGCAGCCAACGGGGCCGAGGACATCGGCAAGCAATGCCAAGCGCAGGACATGGCCTGGTTCCACCTGCCGGTCGCGGATGAGCAAGTGCCGCTTGAGAATTTCGGCAAGGGCTGGAAAGCCTCCAAACAAAACATCCTTGAATTGCTCAACGCCGGCCAGGACATCGCCATCCACTGCAAGGGCGGTTCGGGCCGCACCGGGCTGATTGCTGCGCGAATCATGATCGAGGCCGGCATTCCCCGCGCCGACGCCATTGCCCTGGTGCAGGCCCTGCGGCCCAAGGCCATTCAACACCCGGCGCATCTCAACTGGATCTCCCAGTTCGGTGCCTCCCACTAACTCCGGCAGCTGAGTCGAAGAAAATGGCTATCAAAATTGGTATCAACGGTTTCGGTCGCATCGGTCGCTTAGCGCTGCGCGCCTCCTGGGACTGGCCCGAGTTCGAATTCGTCCGCATCAACGATCCGGCTGGTGATGCCGCCACCCATGCGCACCTACTCAACTTCGACTCGGTGCATGGTCGTTGGCACCACGAAGCCAGTAGTGACGGCGATTGCGTGGTGATCGGCGGCAAGCGCATCCAGGTCACCGCCAACAAGGCGATTGCCGACACCGACTGGTCGAACTGCGATCTGGTGATCGAAGCCAGCGGCAAGATGAAGACCGTGGCGGTATTGCAGGCCTACCTGGATCAGGGCGTGAAGCGCGTGGTGGTCTGTGCGCCCGTGAAGGAGAAAGGAGCACTGAACGTGGTGATGGGCGTCAACCAGCAGCTGTTCAATCCCGCCGAGCACCGCATCGTTACAGCTGCCTCCTGTACCACCAACTGCCTGGCTCCAGTGGTCAAGGTGATCCACGAGAGCCTCGGCATCCGCCATGGCTCGATCACCACCATCCATGACTTGACCAACACCCAGAGCATCCTCGACACCCCGCATAAAGATCTGCGCCGTGCCCGCGCCTCGGGTATGAGCCTGATCCCGACCACCACCGGCTCGGCTACCGCCATTGCCGAGATTTTCCCCGAGCTGCGCGGCAAGCTGAATGGCCATGCCGTGCGGGTGCCGTTGGCCAACGCCTCGCTGACCGACTGCGTGTTCGAAGTCGAGCGTGCGACCACGGTAGAGGAAGTCAATCAGTTACTGAAGGCGGCTGCCGCCAGCCAACTGAAAGGCATCCTCGGCTACGAGGAACGCCCGTTGGTCTCCATCGATTACCGCACCGACCCGCGTTCCTCGATCATCGATGCGCTGTCGACCATGGTCGTCAATGGCACCCAGGTGAAGCTGTACGCTTGGTACGACAACGAATGGGGCTATGCCAACCGCACCGTGGAGCTGGCCAAGCTGGTCGGCCTGGCCGTTTAACCGAGTAGGGATGCAAGCATGAAGGCGTTGTCAGCCCTAGCCCCGGAGGTCAAACAGTACCTGCTGGTGACCGGCAACTACTGGGCATTCACCCTCACCGATGGCGCCTTGCGCATGTTGGTGGTGTTGCACTTCCACAGCCTGGGCTACAGCCCCTTGCAGATTGCCGCGCTGTTTTTGTTCTACGAGATCTTCGGCGTGGTCACCAACCTGGTGGGCGGCTACCTCGGCGCCAGGCTGGGCCTCAATCGCACCATGAACATCGGCCTGGCCATGCAGGTGGTCGCTCTGCTGATGCTCACCGTGCCTGCCGCCTGGCTGACCGTGCCCTGGGTGATGGGCGCGCAGGCGCTGTCGGGGATCGCCAAAGACCTCAACAAGATGTCGGCCAAGAGCTCCATCAAGCTCCTGGTGCCCGATGCCCAGCAGGGCACACTGTACAAGTGGGTGGCGATCCTCACCGGCTCGAAGAATGCGCTCAAGGGCGTGGGCTTCTTCCTCGGCGGCGCCCTGCTGGCCGTGCTCGGTTTTGCCGGCGCGGTACTGGTCATGGCTGGGGTGCTGGCGGTGATCTGGATCGCCAGCCTATTCCTGCTGAAGAAGGATCTGGGCAAGGCCAAAGCCAAACCAAAGTTCAAGGACATCCTGTCCAAGAGCCGGGCGATCAACATCCTCTCAGCCGCGCGCCTGTTCCTCTTTGGCGCCCGCGACGTCTGGTTCGTGGTCGCCCTGCCGGTTTACCTGAGCACGGTGTTCGGCTGGGACTTCTGGATGGTCGGCGGCTTCCTGGCCAGTTGGATCATCGGCTACGGCATCGTGCAGTCCTTCGCTCCAGCCCTCACCGGCAAGCGCAACGGGCATGTACCCGATGGCCGCGCGGCGTTTCTCTGGGCTGCTCTGCTGGCCGGTATTCCCGTTGCCATTGCGGTGGGCCTGGATAGCGACTTGTCCAAGCAGGCGGTACTGGTGGGCGGGCTGCTGATCTTCGGTGCCGTCTTTGCCATCAACTCGTCGCTGCACAGCTACCTGATCGTCAGCTACGCCAAGGAAGACGGCGTGTCGCTGGATGTCGGCTTTTACTACATGTCCAACGCGCTGGGCCGGCTGGTCGGCACACTGTTGTCCGGCTGGGTCTTCCAGCAATACGGGCTGCAAGCCTGCCTGTGGGTCTCCAGCGGCTTTGTCGTCCTGACTGCACTGATCTCCATAAGCCTGCCAAGACATCAGCAGCCGGCGACCTAAGCCAACAGGCCAGTTACTCCGTTGGCGGACGAGGCTGCGCTTGCAGTTGCGTGGCGAAGCCTGATCGTTGATGTCCGCTATTGGCCGACACCAGCCCGATGCTACTGGCGACTCCCAGCCAAAAGCGGGCATTCCAGGCCGAGTGCAGGCGGTTGGAAAACCAAGATGCTCATGCGATATGCTCGCCGCGCTCTAGGGCATAGGCGGACGCGCTAGCGGTCGTCGAACTATCGACGCTTCGTAGACACTCCACGTGAGGTTGGCAACGGAGCTGACGCGAAGGCCCTACAGCTCAACAAGGAAGGCAATCACGCCCGGTGGCGTGGCCGGGCTTCAAACCCGGTGGGGGACGGCAGCCGTTCCTGGGTGGGTTCGACTCCCACTGCCTTCCGCCACGTTCCCTCCCTTCTTCACTGTCCTGACCGGATGCAATGCGCGGATGTCCGACCAGAAGAGTTCTTCCGGGAACATCTGCGAGCCGTTGTATTGGAAGGTGAGGAAGTGCGGGGCGTCGTAGACGCCCTCCATCGCCATCACCACACCGACGATATGCACGCAGGTGAAGGTGGGCTCCGGGACGTCGGGCCAGTTCAGTTCTATCCAGGCGGTGCGGCCCATCAGTGCGCAGGCGGCGTCGAAGGTGAAGTCGGCCATGCTCAATCTCCTTTCAAGCGGGACGCCGCCGAACATATCCACAACGCAGGGCTGATCTTTCTTGCAGGCAGCCCCAACCCTTCCAGTTCCTGGCAGGTTCCTTCAGTATTCGTGGGTTTCGATGCGGCGCTCTGACAAATCGGTTGTCGGGCGCGTTCACCATACGGGCAAATAACTTGAAGGTCAAATGGTTTGTCTAGATAGGGTTCAGGATGATTGAGGATCGGCTTCGGTTTCTGGTGCGCCATCTCGGCGCGACCCGCCTGGCAGGTGTGACGGCAATTGAACGCAGACGCTGGCAGACCGTTGCGACCAACTACGCTGTAAAAGCCCGCGTAGAGGACCTTGAGGCGCTGATCCAGGCGTTTCCGCAATACGATCTCTGGCTGTGGCGCGGGCAGGCCGATCCGGAAAACGGTCAGCTCGCCCCCGATACCGAGAACACGCCTGGCACTCAGGTCCCTCCCTTTTCGCCTGATCCGCAGAGTCCGAATTACGGATATAGTCCACATTCATGCGATTCCATGGCGGAAGGTGTGACTGATCGAGCGCTTCATCTGCTTGAGCTAACCAGCTTGAAAGACCTCGCCGAGGTCAACAGCAAGGAATACGTGCGCTGGCAGAGCATCAAGCGCGGCAAGGCACGTTTCGGCGCAGATGAGCTGGAGAAATTGGGGCGGTTTTATCCACAGTTCCGCTGGTGGCTGCTGACCGGGGAGGTGCTGCCCGAGGCCGGCCAGACCCGCCCCATCGACGTCCCCCCGCCGGACGCATGAGCCGCCTTACCCACCTGATCGAAGCCGCCCGTGGCGACCTGCCGCCCTGGGTGTCGACACCGGCTGAGCGCTGGGACGCCATCGCGAGCGAGTGCGGGCCGGATGAGGTGCTGGAGATCGAGCAGCGCCTCTACGCCTTGCGCTTGGAACTGGATGCGGTGGAGGACTGGGACGGCGACACCCGGGACGATATCCACAAGGCCATCGAACAGTTCCGCCGTCTGCTGCAGTTGGCTGGGGATAAGGCTAGGTGTCAGCGCTGATTTTCCAGCTCTGCGGGTGGCACCCGCAGCACTCGCTGATCGGCAAGGCGCCTAGGAGCATCGCGAGCAGCAAGCCGCTTCCGGCCTTACGACGCGCCCACCATCCCAACCAGACGCGCCAGCACCATCAGCACCAAAGCCCCCGCAAACAGCCCAAGGCTGGGCGCGGGCAACCGCTGGCCATCCCGCAGGCTTTGCAGAAGCCGGCCACGCACGACTTGCGGGGCGAGGGCGAGCCCGGCGAACAGGCTGAACATGGCAGCGGTTTCGAGCAGGGCCTGTGGGTTGAAGGGCTGGGTGAGCAGCAGGCTGAGCGGCATCAGCAGCACGATCAGTGCGGTGCCGCGTTGGCGGGCAGTGAGGGTGGTCCATTCGAGCATGGTGGGTCCGTCCAGAAAATATTCGGCGCAGTTTATCGAAGGCTCCGCCCTCAGCCAACAACCCGCCGCATGGCCACGCGCCCGTTGAGGCCGGCTTCACGCTCGGCGGTAAGGTGCGCGGCGAGGGCGCTGTCGCAGGCGGCTTCGGCCAGTACCTGGAAGCCCGCGCGTTCGTAGAAGGGGCGGTTCCAGGGCACGTCAGCGAAGGTGGTGAGGGTGAGGCAGGGCAACCCTTCGGCGCGGGCGCGCTCGGCGGCGGCTTCCAGCAGGGCGCGGCCGTGGCCCTGGCCGCCGTGGTCGGGGTGCACGCTGACTTCGGCGATGTGCAGCCCCTGGCCTTCACGCTCGGCCAGCAGGAAGCCGACGGCGTGCCCGGCGTGTTCCACCACCCACAGCAATCCGGCGTCGAGCCCGCGCTGGAGCACGTCGCGCGGCAGCGTGTGGCCGCGCAGGTGCGTGGGCAGGTGGGTGGTGCTGAAGCGTTCGGCGGCGAGCCGTTCGATGTCGCCCAGGGCGGGCAGGTCGGCGGGGCGGGCGAGGCGAAGGGTCATGGAGCGCTCTCTTCCAGGGGTTTCTCCATCTGCACCAGGGCCACGCGCTGGCCGCCTGGTGCTTGGCGCTCGACGATGGCGCGGGGCTGGTAGCCGAGGCGGGTGTAGAGCAGCAGGCCGCCGGTGTTGGCGTTGAAGCAGGAGATTTTCATGAGCTTGGCGTCGTAGCCGGCGCGGGCCTGCTGTTCCATCACGCCGATGAGGTACTGCGCCACGCCCTGGCCACGGGCCCAGTCGGCCACGAGCAGGTTGCCGAGGGCGCAGTAGGCGCCTGGTTCCCATTGGTAGAAGTTGGCGAAGCCGGCGATGCGCCCGTCCAGCAGGGCGACGGTGCTGCCCTGGCGCTGGGCGATGGCGTCGGCCAGTTGCTCGACGCTGAAGGGCCAGGTGGCGCGGGGGTAGGCGAAGAAGAGTTCGTCGGCATCGCGGGGGAAGCGGACGACCTCGGCGAGGTCATCCGCGCCCACGGGGCGGTGGCTGAGTGCGGGCATCGAGGGGCTCATCGGGGCGGGTAGTGGTCGAGGATGCGGCCGATGGTGTCGCGGATGGCGGCTTCGCGCTCGGCGGGGCTGGGCGGGGTGGCAGGGAGGATCTGGGCGGCGCTGCCGCGCCAGACGAGCTTGCCGTCCTTGCTGTCGTAGAGGTCCACCTGCAGGGTGCCGACCTGGTAGTCGTAGGTGCGGGTTTCGGTCAGGCCGGGGCCGCCCCAGTAGTTGCCCCAGCTACCGCCCCAGTAGCCGCCGTAGTTGGTGCTGACCTGCTGCTGGCGGTCGTCGACGATCAGCCAGCTTTGCACCAAGAGGTCGGCGCGGGCGCCGGGTGCGGCGGGGCGCAGGCCGCGCTGGTCGAGCTGCTGGGTGAGGGCGTCGCGCAGGCGCTGTTCGGTGAGGTCGCTCTTCAGGCGCGGGTCGTCGGGGCGGTACTGCAGGGCGGGCTCTTTCCAGGCCCAACTGCGGTAGGCGCCGAAGTCGCGGGTGCGGTCGTAGTCGCGGTCGATCTCCACGCTCTGGCAGGCGGCCAGCAGCAGGACGGAGGCGAGCAGGAACAGGCGGCGGATCATGGTGGGTCTCCTGGGCCGGGGGGCCTATCCAATCCCATGCCGGGGTGGCCGGCAAGGGTCTGGGTCAAGGTTTTGCACGTTGTCGGGGGGCGCTTCAGCGCGGCGGGTACTCGCCGAGGGCTTCGGCGGTGGCCTCGCGCAGGGCCTGGTTGCGGTCGCTGCGCTCGCCGCTGGCGTCGGTTTCGGCGCTGCCGGTCCACACCACCTGGCCGTCGCGGGCGTCGCGCAGCTCCAGGTAGACCACCGCCACCTGCACCTCGTAGGTGCGCACCAGCGGGGCGCTGGCCCAGCCGCCGTAGCGGTCGCCCCAGGGGTCGTTGCCGTAGTAGACGCCGCTGCGGTCTTCGTATTGGCGCAGGCGTTTCTCGAAGCGCAGGCTGGCGCTCACCCGCAGGTCGGCGCCGGCCGGGTCGTGGGCCTGGCGCAGGCCGCGCTGGTCGAGCCCGGCATTGACGATCTCGGCCATCTGCTCGGGGGTGACCCAGGTGTTGCCGGCGGGCAGGCGGCCGTCCTGCCAACTCCAACTGCGGTAGCGGCCGAAGTCGCGCGGGGCGGCGGGGTAGGCGCTGCGGTCGAAGTGGGTGGCGGCGCCGGGCGGGGCCGGCGGCATGGGCAGGGACTGGGCCTGGTAGGGGTTGGGGCTCTGGCAGGCGCTGAGCACCAGCAGGCTGGCGATGAGGGTGGCGCGGTGCATGGTGGCCTCCGTCGAGGCGGGTTCTGGGTGCCCCGTTTCCGGGGCGCTGCTCATAGCGGGCGGCAGATCCAGTGTAGATAGCGCCCCAGGCCGGCGAAGGCCGGGTGACGCCGGTGGGCCAGTTCCATTTCCAGCAGGTCGGCCAGTTCGGCACGGGCCTGGAACTCGCTGGGCATGTAGTCGTGGAACACGCGGATGCCGCTCTGCGCTTGGACACGCCAGTGCGTGCCGAGTTGCGCGGCCAGCTCGCGCGGGTCCAGCGGGCGCTGGGGGGTGAGGCTCTGGCCTTCGCCGGCGAAGCGGTTGCGCCGCAGCTTGCGGAAGTGCCCCTTGAGCAGGTTGCGGTAGATGAGCGCATCGCGGTTGTAGAACGCCAGGGACAGCCAGCCCTCCGGGGCGGTGAGGGCGTGCAGGGCCGGGAGGATGGCGTGGGGCTCGGCGAGCCATTCGAGCACGGCGTGGCAGATGACCAGGTCGAAGCGGCCGTCGAGCTGCTGCGGCAGGGCCTGCCAGGGGGCCTGGATGAAGGTGGCCTGGCAGCCGGCTTCGGCGAAGCGCTCGCGGGCGCCGTCGAGCATCGGTTCGG
Source organism: Pseudomonas sp. ENNP23 (assembly GCF_001728945.1). Lineage (NCBI taxonomy): Bacteria > Pseudomonadati > Pseudomonadota > Gammaproteobacteria > Pseudomonadales > Pseudomonadaceae > Pseudomonas > Pseudomonas sp. ENNP23. The sequence goes on along the minus strand of NZ_LYSP01000022.1, from coordinate 51,894 downwards.
CCGGTTCGGCGAGGGTCACCTGGTGGCCGCGCTGGGCCAGCCAGAGGCTCATGTGGCCAAGGCCGGCGCCGACGTCGAGCACCCGCAGGGGGCGTTCGGGCAGGGCTTCGCCGAGGTCGGCCTGGAGCACGGCGAGGCGGATGGCGCCCTTGGCGCCGCCGTAGATCTTCTCCGCGAAGCGCGCGGCGAGGGCGTCGAAATGGCGGTCGTCGGTCATGGCAGGAAGCGCCGTTCGCTGTCGGCCAGCTTGTCCAGTACGGCCTGGTTCATGTCGATGCCCAGCTCGCTGCACATCAGCAGCAGGTAGAGGATCACGTCGCCCACTTCCTGGCCGGCGTGGTGGAGGGTGTCGGCGTCGAGCTGGCGGGACTGGTCTTCCGTCAGCCACTGGAAGATTTCCACCAGCTCGGCCATCTCCACGCTGGCGGCCATGGCCAGGTTCTTGGGGCTGTGGAATTGGCGCCAGTCGTTGTGGTCACGAATGGCGTGCAGGCGGCGGGTAATGGCGTCGAGGTTCATGCGGCTCTCCTGGGAGGCCGCATAGCTTGGTGCCGGGGGCGGCGGGGTGCAAGCGCCGCGCAGGGGGGGCGGTGGCGCTAGTCGGCCAGCGGCGCCCAACTGCCGGCCATGTGCGGCAGGTCGTCCTTGCCACGCAGGGCGAACTGGCCGCTGGGGCCGGCGGCGCTGGCCAGCAGGCGCACTTCGGCAGGCAGCAGGACGGGCTTCTGGAAGCGCACTTCCACCTCGTAGCCGGCATCCGGCAGGTGGGCGCCGAGGGCGGCCAGGGTGCGCGCCTTGTTCCACAGGCCGTGGGCGATGGCGCGGGGGAAGCCGAACAGCTTGGCGCTGGGGGCGCTGAGGTGGATGGGGTTGTAGTCGCCGGCGACGCGGGCGTAGCGCCGGCCGATGTCCTTGGCGGCGCGCCAGTGGTCCAGCTCGGTCAGCGGCAGGGCGTCGACCTCCTCGCGCGGGGCGGGCGCGCCGTCCAGGCGCAGGCCCCGGTAGAGGATGCGGCTGTCGCCTTCCCAGAGCAGGCCGAGCTGGTCCTCCAGGCGGGTGATGAGGCTGAAGGTGGCGCCTTTGTCGTGGGGGCGCAGGTCCTGCACGGCGACGCTGACACGGAACGGCCCGAGGCCGCCGAGGGTGCGCAGCACGCGGATGCGGTTCTCCAGGTGCACCAGGCCGAGCAGCGGGAAGGGGAAGCGCTTGTCGGTCAGCAGTTGCATCTGCAGCGGGAAAGCGAGGATGTGCGGGTAGGTGGCCGGCAACCGGCCGTTGTCGCCAAAGCCGCAGACCTGGCGGTAGCGCGCCAGGTGGCGGGCATCCACCTCCACCTGGGTGCGCAGGCCGAGGTCGGGCAGGGTGCGCCCGCTGGCACCACGGCGCAGGGCGGCACGCAGGAACAGGCCGGGCAGGGCCGGGAGGGTGGGCAGGTCGAGCCAGTCGGTGGCCATGGGCGATCTCCTCGTTGCGAACGCGATGCAGCTTAGCCGCCCCGGCCGGCGGCACATTGGCCGCGCCGCATGGCGTCCTGGCAGGGCAGTCAATCCGTCCGGGCGGCTCAAGCGCGCCTTGAGCGCACGGTAAAAAGCTGCATAAGATGGCCCCCGCCTCGCATGACAAGAATTCGGAAAATGATGCGTGACCTGACCGACGACGTGGCGCTGATGCGCGCGGTGATCGACGCCCTGCGTGCCAGCGGCGCCGACCCTGACAAGGTGTTGGGGCGGCTCGGCCTGCCTGCGGGCGGCCTGCCCGCCGGACGCTTCCCCCATGCTGCCCAGGCCCAGTTCTGGCGGGCCGCGGCGGAAGAGTGCGGGGAGGAGCATGTCGGCCTTTATCTGGCTGGGCACCTGCCGGCCTTCCACGGGCTGCTGCTGGAATACCTCTTCCTCTCCAGCGAAACCTTCGGCGATGGCCTGCGCCACGCCCTGCGCTACGTGCGCCTGCTCTCCGACACCCTCAATGCCCGCCTGGAAGTGGACGGCGACCGCGCCGTGCTGTCCCTGGGCCAGAGCATCGGCAGCAACCGGCACTTCCCGGAGATGCTCGCCGGGGCGGTGATCCGCCTGTTCCATGCCCTGACCGAAGGTGACTTCATCCCCCGCGAGGTGCTGCTGATGCACGCCGAGGGCGCGCCGGCCGAGCGCTACCAGGCGGTCTACGGCTGCCCGGCACGCCTGGGCGCCGAGCGCTACGCGCTGGTGTTCGACGCCGCCGTGCTGGACAAAGCCTCGCGCCATGCCGCGCCGGAACTGCTGCGCATGCACGAGTCCCTGGCCCGTCGGCAACTGGCGGAAGTGGAACGGCTGGACCTGGTGCGCAAGGTGCGCGAGCTGATCGGCGAACTGCTGGTGGACGGCGGCGCCACGCTGGAACAGGTCGCCGCCCGCCTCAACATGCCCGCCCGCCGCCTGCGCGAACGCCTGGCCATGGCCGGCGTGCGCTTCAACGACCTGATCACCGACTACCGCTGCCGCCTGGCCAAGGAACTGCTGCTCAAGACCGACGAACGCATCGAGGTGATCGTCGAACGAACCGGCTTCTCCGAGCCGAGCACCTTCTACCGCGCCTTCAAACGCTGGGTCGGCGAAACCCCCGTTGAATTCCGCCGCCGAGGCCGCCCCCAGGCTGACGCCTGACCTGTCCCCTCCCAAGGCCGTGTGCCTGGAATCGGTGGATGAAAAGAGCGTCATCCACCCTACGCGAGCCTGCGCCATCGTTGCCCCGTAGGGTGGATCGCGCTTCATCGATCCACCGTCTCGGCGCCCGCACGGTGTGAGTCCGTAGGATGCGGTGAGCTATGCGAACCGCATCGATCCACACCCGCCCGCGATGATGGGCTTCGCACAGCTCAGCCCATCCTACGGGTGCCTCGGCGCCATCCGGTGAGCATCGATCTCCCATGCCTGGGTGCCGGGAGTTGGTGGATGAAAAGAGCGTCATCCTCCCTACGCGAGCCCGCGCCGCCGTTGCCCCGTAGGGTGGATCGCGCTTCATCGATCCACCGTCTCGGCGCCCGCACGGTGTGAGTCCGTAGGATGCGGTGAGCTATGCGAACCGCATCAATCCAAGCCCGCCCGGGATGATGGGCTTCGCACAGCTCAGCCCATCCTACGAATGCCTCGGCGCCATCCGGTGAGCATCGATCTGGGGGGTTATCCCCAGGCCTGGGTGCCGAGAGCTGGTGGATGAAAAGAGCGTCATCCACCCTACGCGAGCCCGCGCCGCCGTTGCCTCGTAGGGTGGATCGCGCTTCATCGATCCACCGTCTCGACGCCGGAACGGTGTGAGCCCGTAGGATGCGGTGAGCTATGCGAACCGCATCAATCTACGCCCCGCCCGCGATGCCATCCGGTGAGCACCGATCCACCGTCGTAGCCCGGGCTTCAGCCCGGGAACTGGGGTTATCCCGAAGGACGAGGCTCAGCGATACCAGCGCGGGGTGTAGACCCATTCGTGGCCGTCGGGGCGGGGGATGCGGCGGGTGAGGGAGGAGCCGATGATCACCAGGGTGCGCATGTCCACCTGGTCGGGGGTGAGGTCGCCGAGGTTCGTCACGGTGAGCTTCTCCGCCGGGCGGCCGATGTCGCGGCCGAGCACCACCAGGGTCTCGGGCGTGCGGTGCTGGCGGACGATCTCCAGGGCGCGGGCCAGTTGCCAGGGGCGGGCCTTGGAGATGGGGTTGTAGAAGGCCATGGCGAAGTCGGCGGCGCCGGCGTGGTCGAGACGCCGTTCGATCACGTCCCAGGGCTTGAGGTTGTCCGACAGCGAGATCAGGCAGAAGTCGTGGCCGAGCGGCGCGCCGGCCTTGGCGGCGGTGGCCAGGGCGGCGGAGACGCCCGGCTGGATCTGCAGGTCCACCTGCTGCCAGGCCGGGTCGCGGGATTCGTCGAGGGCTTCCAGCACGGCGGCGGCCATGGCGAACACGCCCGGATCACCGGACGACACCACCACCACCCGGCGCCCGCTGGCGGCCAGCTCGAAGGCGTGGCGGGCGCGTTGCAGCTCTTCGCGGTTGTCGGTGCAGTGGGCCACCTGGTCGGCGCGCAGAGGGCCGGCCATGCGGATGTAGGTTTCGTAGCCCAGCAGGTCCTGGGCTTCGTCGAGGGCCTGGCGGGTGGCGGGGGTCATGAAGGCCGGGTCGCCGGGGCCGAGGCCGATCACCGTCAGCCGGCCTCGGGCCTGGCCGATGCCGGTCGGGTCCAGGGGCGCGTCGGCGCGGTACAGCCGCAGTGCGCCGAGGTGGGCAGCCGGCGCGGGCAGGTCGGTGTCATCGCTGGCGAAGCGCAGTGGCACGCCCAGTTCGGCGGCCGTGGCGGTCAGCCCGGCGTCGCTCATGCGCGCCGGGTCGGCCACCAGGCAGGCCAGGGCCTGGGGGGCCAGGCCGGCCGTGGCGAGGGCCTGGCGGATGGTTTCGGCCGAGGCCTCGCCCTCCACGCGCAGCACCAGCACGCGGGGGTGGATCAGCAGTTCGTCGCGGGCGGCAGGGCGTTGTTCGGGGGTGATGTGCAGGGTCAGCTTGGCGGCGCTGTCGCGGGGCAGGGCGACGGCCTCCAGCCAGGGCGCTTCGCCGGCCACGTGCAGCGTCTGGCCGCCGAGCAGGTCGGCGACGAAGCGCTTGCCCTGTTCCAGGTCGGCCAGGGCGTAGCCCTCCGGCGGGTCCAGCAGGCAGGTGCCGAAGCGCAGTTCGCCACTGGTGGTGATGGCCGGGGCCACGTCCAGCCAGGCGGCGATCTCGCGGGCCAGGCTGTTGACCCCGCCCAGGCCGCCGAGCAGTGGCACCACGGCGCTGCCGTCTTCGGCCAGGGCCAGCACCGGCGGTTCGGCGCCTTTGTGGGCGAGCAGCGGCGCGAGGGTGCGGATGACGATGCCGGCGGCGCACAGGGCGATGATCGGGGTGTCGTTGCGGTACAGCTCGCGCAGGGTCTCGCCGAACTCGCTGTAGCGCTCGTCGGCACCGTCGACGCGGCCGGCGAGGCCAAGCACCCGGGCCTGTGGATAAAGCGCCTGGAGGCGGCGGGCGACGGCCAGGCCGCCGTTGCCGAGGAGGACGATGGCGGGGGCGTTCATCAGCCCCTCCATTTCTGGCCGGGGACCAGGATCATCGAGAAGTACGGCGAGGCCATCGGGTCCACCTCGTCCAGCGCCACGATGCGCTGGTTGGCCATGGTGGCGCGCTCGACGTAATGGGCGCGGTCGGCCAGGCCCAGCTCGCCCAGCACGCGGCGCACCTTGTCGAAGTTGCGCCCGAGCTTCATCACCACGGCGGCTTCGGCGGTGGCCAGGCGGGCCTTGAGTTCAGCCTCGGGGAGCACCCCGGAGAGCACCGAGAGGCTCTGGTTGCGGTACACCAGCGGCAGGCCGAGCACGGCGGCGCTGCCGAGCATGGAGCAGACGCCGGGCACCACTTCCACCTCGTAGCGGTCGGCCAGGCGGTCGTGCAGGTACATGTAGGAGCCGTAGAAGAACGGGTCGCCTTCGCAGATCACCGCCACGTCGCAGCCGGCGTCGAGGTGCTCGGCCACCTGCTGGGCGGCGGTGTCGTAGAAGTCGCTGATCACCGTTTCATAGGACAGCGGCGGCTCCAGCTTCTCGGTGGTCACCGGGTACACCAGCGGCATGCGCACCTGGGTGTCCGCCAGGTGCTGCTCGATGATGCCGAAGGCGTTGCCACCCTCGCCGCGATTGGCCTTGGCCTTGGCGACGAAGTAGCCCACCACCTGGGCCGATTGCAGCAGGCGCAGGGCCTTGAGCGTGATCAGTTCCGGATCGCCCGGACCCACGCCGAGGCCGATCAGCCGTCCCTTGCCGCTCATCACTCCACCTCCGTGGCCAGGGCGTTGACGGCGGCGGCGGCCATGGCGCTGCCGCCACGACGGCCGCGCACCACCACGTAGGGCACGCCGCGGCTGTCGGCGGCGAGCAGGTCCTTGGACTCGGCCGCGCCGACGAAGCCCACCGGGAAGCCGAGGATCAGCGCCGGTTTCGGGGCGCCGGCGTCGAGCATTTCCAGCAGGTAGAACAGCGCGGTGGGGGCGTTGCCGATCACCACCACGCTGCCTTCCAGGTGCGCGCGCCAGTGCTCCAGGGCCACCGCCGAGCGGGTATTGCCCAGCTCGCGGGCCAGCTCCGGCACGCCGGGGTCGTTGAGGGTGCAGATGACCGGGTTGTTGGCCGGCAGGCGGGCGCGGGTGATGCCTTCGGCCACCATGCGCGCGTCGCAGAGGATCGGCGCGCCAGCGGCCAGGGCGGCGCGGCCGGCGGCACCTGCTCCGGGGGAGAAGGCCAGGTCCTGCACCACGTCGACCATGCCGCAGGCGTGGATGACGCGCACGGCGAGCTTCTCCAGGTCCGGCGGGATGGCGCTGAGGTCCGCCTCGGCGCGGATGATGGAGAAGGAATGGCGATAGATCTCCTGACCATCGCGGATGTAATCGATCATTCGGTGGAGCTCCAACTGTCAGGAGTGGCGGCCAGTCGGGCGCTGGCCTGTTCGAGGTCGAGGTCGCTCGCCAGCAGCAGGCCGAAGCCGCTGCGGGCGCGCTGGTAGAGGTCGTAGCGGCCGGGTTCGCGGGCCAGCAGGGTGAAGGGCGCGACGTGGGCGGCGGCGCAGGAGCGCGGGCAGCCGGTCAGGTGCAACTGCACCCGGGGCGGCAGGTGCGGCGCCAGGGCCAGGGCGTCGGCCTTGGTGTCGGCCAGGCTGCGTGGGCAGCCGCTGGAGCCGGTGCAGGCGATGAGCCGGGCCAGGGGCGCGTCGGGGTCGGTGACCAGCCCCAGGGCGGCGAGGGCGGCGAGGGTGCCGTCGAGGTCGCGGGGGGCCGGCAGCAGCACCGATTGCCAGGGGGTGAGGCGCAGGTGGCCGTCGCTCTGCTGGTCCGCCAGGTCGGCCAGGGTCATCAGTTGCGCCGCGGCGAGCCGGCCGAGGGGGGCGGCGGCGCCGGCATGGCGGCCAGCCACGGCGCCCAGGTGACCGAGGGCGCCTGTGGTGTCGCGGCGCCAGTCCGGCACGGCATGCAGGGGCACGCCGAGGCGGGCTTCCAGCTCTGCCAGCAGGGCGGCGGGGCCGAGGTCGGCCAGCAGGTGGCGCATGCGCGTCTGCTCGGGGCGGGCGCGGTCGAGGAACAGGTGCAGCAGCGCCTCCACCAGGGCCGGCACCTGGGCGGCGGGCACGGCGCCCAGGGCGGGGGCGTCGTGCGCCTGTTGCGGCGGGCACCCGGCCAGGCCGAAGGCGAAGAGGGCGTCGGCCTGCGGCCCGAGGGCGCAGAGCCAGAGGTCGTGGGGGTGCTCCAGCATGGCCAGGGCTTCGCCGCCGTCCAGCAGCAGGGCGAACTTGGGCGACAGGGCGTGGAAGCGCGGGGTGTCCTGCAGCAGGGCCAGCAGGCGGTCGGCCAGGGCGGCGGTCGTCTCGTGGCCGGGCACCAGGCCCAGCAGCGGGCTGACCATCAGGTTGCGCACGTCGTCGGCACCCGGCGAGGGGGCGCCCAGGTCGGCGGCCAGCAGCGCGTCGATCAGCGCCGCTTCGGCACCGACCCTTACCCCGCGGATCTGCAGGTTGGCGCGGTTGGTGGCTTCGATCACGCCGCTGGCGTACTGCTGTGCGGCAGCGGCCACGGCGCGGGCCTGGCGGGCCTGGAGGCGGCCACAGGGCAGCTTGATGCGGCAGATGCCGCCATCGCCGGATTGCACGATGCGCAGCAACCCCGGGCAGGCCGAGGGGCGGACGGTGGCGGCGGATTCGGCCTGTTTCAACGGGTCACCCTGATTGGCGTCGCGGCGACCGGAATATCCCTAGCCCAGGGACACGTTTGCATCGATACACCCCGCTCGATGCGTTCACACGCGACTGGTTTCACCGGCAGGTCTCCTGGCTGGCAGGTCGTCATCCTTCGCGGCCTTCCCGAGCGTTGCTCAGTGGCCAGGGTGCGTGGACTCGCTGCTTACAGTTGCGGGGGCAGCCACGGTGCGACCGTGTTCCCTCAGTGCCCGGATGGACACTGGCCAGCGCCTTGCAGGGGGCCGGCAACCAATGAAGGGCGCTATTATGCCCGCTTTGCGCGACATGAGGAAAAGGCTGCCTGTCGGAACGGCAAGCGGCTGACACCTCGCTAGAGACGGGAGTTTCCATGCAGCCCTGGCTGACGGTGGTGGGTATCGGTGAGGACGGCTACGCGGGCCTCGGCAAGGCGGCGCGTCATGCGCTGCTGGGGGCCTCTGAAGTGGTGGGGGCGCCGCGTCAGTTGGCGCTGCTGCCGCGCTGCATCCGTGCCGTGCGCACGCCTTGGCCGAGCCCGTTCTCCCTGGAGCCGGTGCTGGCGCGGCGGGGCACGGCCCTGTGCGTGCTGGCCAGTGGCGATCCGATGCTGTTCGGCGTGGGCGCCAGCCTGGCGCGGCAGGTGCCGGTCGAGGAGATGCAGGTGCTGTCGGCGCCTTCGTCCGCAGCCCTGGCGGCGGCACGGCTGGGCTGGCCGCTGCAGGAGGTGACGCTGCTGTCCACCGTGGCGCGGCCCCTGGCGGTGCTCAACGGCCACCTGCACCCTGGCGCGCGCCTGCTGGTGCTGAGCAACGATGGCAGCACCCCGGCGGCTTTGGCGGCGCTGCTGGCCGAGGGCGGCTTCGGCGCCAGTCGCCTCACCGTGCTGGAGCACCTGGGCGGCCCCCTGGAGCGCCGGCTCGACGGCCTGGCCAACGCCTGGAGCGACGTGGCAGTGGCCGACCTCAATCTGGTGGCGGTGGAGGTGGCGGCCGACCCCGGCACCCGCGCGTTGCCGGTCACCTGCGGCCTGCCCGACGACGCCTACCGCCACGACGGCCAGCTCACCAAGCGTGATGTCCGCGCCGTCACCCTGGCCCGCCTGGCGCCGCGCCCCGGCGAGCTGCTGTGGGACGTGGGTGCCGGCTGCGGCTCCATCGGCATCGAGTGGATGCGCGCCCACCCGGCGTGCCGTGCCCTGGCCATCGAGGCCAACGCCGGGCGCCAGGCGCACATCCAGCACAACCGCGACGCCCTCGGCGTGCCCGGCCTGCAGTTGGTGGCCGGGGAAGCCCCGGCCGCGCTGGAGGGCCTGCCGGCGCCGGATGCCATCTTCATCGGCGGCGGCGTCACCGACCCCGGCGTGCTGGCGCAGTGCTGGGCGCGGCTCAAGCCGGGCGGTCGCCTGGTGGCCAACGCCGTGACCCTGCAGAGCGAGGCGACCCTGGTGGCCTTCCGCGCCGAGCACGGCGGCAGCCTGACCCGCATTGCCGTCGCCCAGGCCCAGCCGCTGGGGGGCTTCGACACCTGGCGCTCGGCCCTGCCCATCACCCTGCTGGAAGCATTCAAGCCATGAGCCGCCTCCTGCTGCTGGGCGGCGTGACCGAGGCCCTGGCCCTGGCCCGTCGCCTCGGCCCCGCCCATGTCTACAGCCTCGCCGGCCTCGGCAAGGTGCCCCAGGACCTGGCCTGCCAGGTGCGCGTGGGCGGTTTCGGCGGGGCGGACGGGCTGGCGCAGTACCTTCGCGAGGAAGGCATCGACCTGCTGCTGGACGCCACCCACCCCTATGCCGCGCAGATCAGCCACAACGCCGCCCGCGCCGCCGAACTGGCCGGGGTGCCCTGCTGGGCGCTGCGCCGCCCCGGCTGGCAGGCCGGCCCCGGTGACGATTGGCGCGAGGTGGACGACTGGGCCGGCCTGATGACCGCGCTGGCGCCGTTCCGCCGGCCCTTCTTCACCCTTGGCCGCGAGCCGCTGGAGCACCTGCACAGCGTGCCCGAGCACCAGCACTGGACGGTGCGCTGCCTGCAGGGGCAGGCGCCCGGCGAGCGCTTCGAGGTGATCGGCTCGCGCGGGCCGTTCCACCTGGACGAGGAGCGTGCGCTGTTCGAGCGCCTCGGCACCGACGTGCTGATCAGCAAGAACAGCGGCAGCCAGTCCACCGAGCCCAAGCTGCAGGTGGCCCGCGAGCGCGGCCTGCCGGTGCTCATTCTCAAGCGCCCGGCATTGCCGCCGGTGACCCGCGAATTCGACTCGGTCGAGGCCCTCTGGCAGGCCCTCGGCCCCTACCTGGACACACCATGACCGCCACCGTTTACGCCCGCGTGCTGTTCGCCGGGCCCGACCTCGCCGAGGGCGCCTTCGCCGAGCTGTTCCGCCGCCAACTGGTCGCCCTGCGGGGCGAGGCCGCGTTGGCCGATGTGATCGACACCGGCGCCGGCCTCGACGCCCTGCGCGAGGCCGTACAGACCAGCCCGCGCCCGCTGCTGGTGATCGACCTCGACCCGCAGAGCACGCCGCCGCACCTGGACTGGCTGCGCAGCGAACTCGGCCAGTACCCGGCCCCCGAGCAACTGTTCATCGCCAGCCTGCTGGGCCAGTACGACAGCGACCCGGCCGGCGCCGCCTGCGCCCTGGTGGCGCGTACCGAACTGCACCTGGCCTGCGCCGAGGTGCCGGCGTTGCCGGAGAGCCACGCCTGGTCCTGCATCCCGCCCCATGCCCGGCGCCTGCTGCTGTGCAACGGCCCGCGCTGCACCCGCCGGGGCGCGCTGCCGCTGTGGAAAAAGCTGCGGGAGACCCTCAAGGCCGCCGGCAAGCTGGAATGCGCAGGCGGCGTGCACATCACCCGTACCCAGTGCCAATACCCCTGCGACCTCGGCCCCACCGCCAGCCTCTACCCGGAAGGCGAGTGGTACCGCCTGGAGAGCGAAGAGCAGGTGCTGCGCTGGGTGCAGGCGCGCATCGTCGAAGAGCGGGCGGTGCCGGAATTGTTGATGAAGGGGTGAGTGCCTGCGCACGCGCTCATGGAGGTAAACCCATGCCTGTCCTGTATGACCCTCGGGCTCCGAAGAAACCTGTCCGCTTCGGCGTCAACGGCGACCTCCTGGGAAAAGCCCGAGCGCTCGGCATCGACCTGTCCGCGACCTTGGAGCAGGCCCTGGTCGAGGTTTTGCGGGCGCGCCAGCGTGAGGCTTGGCTGGCGGAAAACGGCGAGGCCATTGCGGCCTACAACCAGCACGTGGAAAACGATGGCGTCTTCAGTGACGGGTTGAGGCGCTTCTGATGCAGGCAGTTCCCGCTCAGCGCACGAACCCGCGCGCCGTCAGCGGGGCTGAGAGCATCAGCACCCCGAGGATCACAAAGGCCGTCACCAGCCCCAGCCCCTGGGCGACGAAGCCCACCAGTGCCGGCCCACCCCGCCCCGCCAGCACACCGGCCACCGGCATCGAGCCGACACCCAGGCACAGCAGCAACAGCCCCAGCATCGCTTCGCCGATGCCCGGGCGCGCCTTCGCATAGGGCACCAGCGGCGCCCAGCAGGCCATGCCGAAACCGGAGACGAAGAACGCCAGGCGCGTAGCCAGACGGGTGGCAGGGCTGTCGGCACAGGGCACGGCGTGGGGCATGGGCGCTTCCGAACGGGAAAAAGGGGTGGACCCTCTAACACGGGCACGCGCGCCTTGTGGCTCCACCAGGCGGTTGATGGACGAGGTGGTGTGGTTGTGAGTGGGGCTCGCGTGGGGGGGATGGCGCTCTTTCCATCCACCCGTTCTGGGCACTCCGGCTTTGGGGGTAAACCCGATCCCGGGATGAAGACCGTGCAACGAAAGGTGGATCGATGGAGCGCGATCCACCCTACGGGGTGTGAGGGTGCGTAGGGGGGGGGATGGCGCTCTTTCCATCCACCAATTCCGGGCACATGGCCTTGGGTATAACCCCGGTCCTGGGATGAGGTCCGTGCAACGAAAGGTGGATCGATGGAGCGCGATCCACCCTACGGGGTGTGAGGGTGCGTAGGGGGGATGGCGCTCTTTCCATCCACCAGTTCCGGGCACATGGCCTTGGGGATAACCCCGGTCCCGGGCTGAAGCCCGGGCTACGAGTTGGTGGGCTGAAGCCCACCCTACGGGCGGTGTTTCAACCTGCATATCCCTGACGGATCAATCCGCCAGCGCCTGGTACTCGGCTTCGAGGAGGGTGGCGAGCTGGCGGGCGCGGCCGAGGCGGATGGGGCCGGACTCGATGTCCACCAGCAGGGTGGTGCAGCCCAGGGGGTGCAGGGCTGGCAGGTCCTTGAGGCGGCCGTCGGTGAGGATCAGCACGCGCTGCTCTTCGCCGGGCCGTTGCCGCTGGCGTGTGGCGAGCCAGCGCGCGGCCTGGACCAGGGCGTCGGGCAGGGGCGTGCCGCCACCGGCTCCGAGCCCCTGCAGCCAGGGTTGCAGGCGGGCGTCGGCCTTGCGGCCCTGCCAATGCCACTGGGCCTGGCGACCGCTGGCGGCGAGCACGGCGAGGCGTGCGCGTGCGCGGTAGGCGTCATCGAAGAGCTGGGCCAGCAGCCCCTTGGCACGGGACAGGGCGCCATGGCGGCGGGTGGAGGCGGAGGCGTCGACGATCACCAGCCAGAGCTGTTCCGCCGCGCGGCTGCGGGCTGTACGGACGAGGTCCTCGGCCCGGCGCGGGCGGCCGCGCAGCAGGGTCGGCAGCCAGGCGATGGCGCCCCCTTGGCCGGGGCTGCGGGCGCCGCTGCGGCCTTGGCCGAGGCGCCCTGGCCGGGGCTTGGCACCCGTCCCCTTGGCGTGGCGCGGGCGGGTGCTCAGGGCTTTTTTGGCCAGGCGGGCAGGGCCCTGCGTTCTCCGGTGGGCATGGGTTGGGCGGGCAGTTCGCCCCATTGGCCTTCGCCGCTGGCGTCCTGCTGGGGGCGGGGGGCCTGGGCAGGCGCTTCGCGGGGCGGCTGTGGGGCCGGCGGTGGCGCGTGGTGGCGACGGTGGGCGAGGGCGAAGTGCTCCACGGCGTCGATGTCCTCGGGGGCGATGGCGGTCGCGCCGCGCCAGGCGGCGTGGGCGCGGGCGGCACGCAGCCAGACCAGGTCGGCGCGCAGGCCGTCGACACCGGCGTCGAAGCAGCGCTGGGCGATGGCGTCCAGGGCGTGGTCGTCCAGCGGGATGGCGGCGAGGCGTTCGCGGGCGTCCTGGCAGCGGTGGGCCAGGGTCTGCTGGTCAGCGCTCCAGCGGGCGATGAAGGCGGCGGGGTCGGCGTCGAAGGCCAGGCGACGGCGGATGATCTCGGCGCGTTCGGCCGGAGCCGGGGCGTGGTCGAGGCTGACCTTGAGGCCGAAGCGGTCCAGCAGTTGCGGGCGCAGTTCGCCTTCTTCGGGGTTCATGGTGCCGATCAGCACGAAGCGCGCCGGGTGGGCGTGGGACAGGCCGTCCCGCTCGACGCGGTTGATGCCGCTGGCGGCGACGTCCAGCAGCAGGTCCACCAGGTGGTCCGGCAGCAGGTTCACTTCGTCCACGTAGAGCACGCCCTCGTGGGCGCGGGCCAGCAGGCCGGGGGAGAAGCGCGCGCGGCCTTCGCCGAGGGCGGCGTCCAGGTCCAGGGTGCCGACGATGCGGTCCTCGCTGGCGCCCAGGGGCAGGGTGACGAAGATGCCGCGCGGCAGCAGGTCGGCGATGCCCCGGGCCAGGGTGGACTTGGCCATGCCGCGCGGGCCTTCGATCAGCACGCCGCCGATGGCGGGGTCGATGGCGGCGAGGTAGAGCGCGAGCTTCAACGTGTCGGCGCCGACCACGGCGCTGAGGGGATAGTGGCCAGGTTCGGACATGGGGGGTTCCTGCTCAGAGATGCCGCGCATGGTAGCGAAAGGCCGATGCAGCCGATAGAAATCCGTGATTGAACGGCGCCTCGGGATGCAGTAGGTTAGCCAGCATTCGCTTTGGAGATCGTCATGTCGCACCGTCCGTCCACTTCGCTCATCGCTGCTCCGGCCCTGGCCGTGGCAGGCGCGCGCGTGGCCGCTGCGACCGGCTATTTCTACGGGTATTGGTTTAGCCAAGGGCTGACCTGATACCCATCAGGCGGCCCACTCCAGCAGGGTCGCCGCCAAAGCTCCACGAAACCCCCGGTCGGCAACCCGACCGGGGGTTTTTGTTTTCCGAAGGTCCACAAGACCACCACGACGTTACCGAGGATCGCACCATGATCAGTTACCGCACCCATCGCTATTACCGCACCGACTGGCGATTTAGCCGCTCCACCCGCACCCCCACACCGACAAGTCGAACACCCAGTTAGTGCGCCGCGCGCGGACCTGCCGCGCCGGCCGAGGAACCCAGCCATGAATTCGTCCGTTTCCGCCCTGTCCACCGCCGCCCAGCCCTTGCACGTCGTTGCCCTGGATGCGCCGGCATCGCCCTCCCGCACCACCCGCCTCCTGCCCACCCCCGCCGAGCTGCGCCGCCGCTTGCCGCTGTCGGTCGAACTGGCCCGCCAGATCCAGACCCAGCGCGAAGCCGTGCGCGCCGTACTGGATGGCGAGGATTCGCGCCTGCTGGTGGTGGTCGGCCCCTGCTCGATCCACGACCCGGAGGCCGCTCTGGACTACGCCCGCCGCCTGGCGGCCCTGGCCCCGCTGGTGAGCGACCAGTTGCTGCTGGTGATGCGTGCCTACGTCGAGAAGCCGCGCACCACCGTCGGCTGGAAGGGCCTGGTGTACGACCCGCACCTGGACGGCAGCGGCGACATGGCCGAGGGCCTGGCCCTGAGCCGCCGGCTGATGCTGGAGATCGCCGGGCTCGGCCTGCCGGTGGCCACCGAGCTGCTGCAGCCGCTGGTGGCCGGCTACCTGGACGACGCCCTGAGCTGGGCGGCCATTGGCGCGCGCACCAGCGAGTCGCAGATCCACCGCGAGATGGTCAGCGGCCTGGACCTGCCGGTGGGCTTCAAGAACGGCACCGACGGCAGCCTCGGCATCGCCACCGATGCCATGCGCTCGGCGGCCCACGCCCACCAGCACTTCGGCCTCGATGCCCAGGGTCGCCCGGCGCTGGTGGAAACCGCCGGCAACCCGGACACCCACCTGGTGCTGCGCGGTGGCCACAAAGGCCCGAACCATGATGCCGCCAGCGTGCAGGCGGCTCGCGAAGGGCTGGAGAAACTGGGGATCGCGCCGCGCATCCTGGTGGACTGCAGCCACGCCAACAGTGGCAAGGACCCGCTGCGCCAGCCGGCGGTGCTGGCGGATGTGATCGACCAGCGCCTGGCCGGCCAGAGTGCCCTGCGCGGGGTGATGATCGAGAGTCATCTGTTCGACGGTGCCCAGTCGCTGTCGTGCGAGCTGCGCTACGGCGTGTCCATCACCGATGGCTGCCTGGGCTGGGAGGGGACGCAGCGGATGCTGCTGGAGGCGGCCGCGCGCCTGCGCGGTTGAAACGAGCCGGGCGCACCGCGAGGGTGCGCCCGTGACGCGGAGGTGCGGGGGTCAGACCTTGCGCACGAACTCCGACTTGAGCTTCATGGCGCCGATGCCGTCGATCTTGCAATCGATGTCGTGGTCGCCGTCCACCAGGCGGATGCCCTTCACCTTGGTGCCCACTTTCACCACCAGGGACGACCCCTTGACCTTCAGGTCCTTGATCACGGTGATGGTGTCGCCGTCCTGCAGCACATTGCCGACCGAATCCTTGATCACGCGGCCTTCTTCAGCGACGGCTTCGCTGGCCTCGGCGGACCATTCGTAGGCGCATTCGGGGCAGATCAGCAGCGCGCCGTCTTCGTAGGTGTATTCGGAATTGCACTTGGGGCAGGGTGGCAGGTTGCTCACGGGGTACTCACTGTGTGGCACGGAAAAGGCCGCATAGTGTATAGGGTTTTAGCCGTGGATTGGCGGTGGCTGTGGTGGCCGGGGTTTGTATCGGTTTGCTGACACGCTTTACCAAGTGGGCATAAGCCGTGGCATCGCGGTTGATAAGGTTTTCGCAGGGCGCGCGACCGCTCTTGCGTACAGGGATGTGGCGCGACCTCAACCGCGGGGCATGAGACCCCGTATCGCCACGGCCACCCGATGCTGCAGTCCTGCTGGGCCGCCTCGCGGTGGTGGAGGCCGCCAGGCCGTGAACAAGGTGATGTCGGCCAACCTCGCGTTTCCCGAACCGTTCCAGCAGCGCGCCTGCCTGTTCGTTCATGTGCCCAAGTGCGCCGGCAGCAGCGTTTGCGTCAGCCTGTTCGATGGCTGGTACCCCGGCCACCTGCCGCTGTACGGGTACGAGCGGCAGTTCCCGGAGCAGTGCGCCGCGGGCTTCAAGCTCACCTTCGTGCGTGACCCGCTGGAGCGGGTCTGCTCGTGCGGGGCAACCCGCCGCCGCCCGCTATGCCGGGGCTCAGCGCCTGGTGCAGAGCTTTCGCGACTTCGACGAGTTCGTCGCCCGCGGGCTGCTCCTGGACAATCTCCACCGCCAGCTACACTTTGCGCCGCAGACTGATTTCCTGGTCGAGTCGCTCGGGCAACTGGCCGTGGATTTGATTGGCCGCCAGGAAAACATGGCGCATGATTTCCACCGTCTCTGCCAGTGGCCCGGGGTTCAGGCCGACCTGCCCCGTGCCAACGTCTCATGCGAGCGCCAGGCGGCGCCGGTGAGGCAGTTCTGTACCGCTCGAACCCGCCGCCTGGTGCGACGGGCCTATCAACGCGACTACGAGATGCTCGGCTATGCCCAGTCCTGATTCCTCCGCCGTACCGGCGTGGATCCGCCCCTACAACCTGGCCCTGTCCAAGTCCGCGCGCGCTGCGATCAAGCATCAGCGCCCCTGCTGCATCTGGCTGACCGGCCTTTCCGGCGCCGGCAAGTCGACCCTGGCCAATGCCCTGGAGATGGAGCTGAACGCCCGTGGCCTGCACACCTTCGTGCTGGACGGCGACAACGTGCGCAGCGGGCTCTGCCGTGACCTGGGCATGGACGATGCCTCGCGCCGCGAGAACATCCGCCGCATCGCCGAGGTGGCCCGGCTGATGGTGGATGCCGGGCTGGTGGTGATCGTCTCCGCCATCTCGCCGTTCCGCGCCGACCGCGAGGCGGCGCGGGCGCTGTTCCAGTTGGGCGAGTTCCACTGCGTGTACGTCAGCACCTCCTTCGAGGCCTGTGCCCGGCGCGACCCGAAGGGCCTGTACAAGGCCGCGCAGGAAGGGCGCATCCGCAACTTCACCGGGCTCGACAGCCCCTACGAGCCGCCGCTGGACGCCGAATGCGTGATCGACACCGAGGAGGTGGAGGTGCCGCAGGCGCTGCAGCTACTGGTGGACCTGGCGCTGGGGCGTTAGGCGCTCGGTCGTTCCTGGCGGGGCCGTTTGGCCTCGCCGGCCATCTCGCTCCATGGGGCGCTGTTCGGCGCCACCCAGCCTGTGCTTCCAGCTACCCAGCCGCTCAATACACCTGCACCGGTTCGGCCAGGTTCAGCACGCCGCTGTCGTTGAAACGCACGGTGCCCCAGAACCCGCCGCCGAGCTTGCCGCGCACGCTGTAGGGGATGCCGGCGCGGGTGTTGCGGCTGGTGGTGGCGCCCCAGGCCTGGCACAGGGCGGAGAAGGCCGAGACGGTCACCGGCACGCTCACCACGGTTTCGCTGAAACGGGGGATTTCCCCGGCCTGATCGGAGACGCCGCTGGCCAGCGGCTGGTCGTTGATGTCCAGGTCCAGGGCGATGCCGTTGTAGCGGATGGGCGTGTCGTTGGGGTTCTGCACCCGCAGCTTCACCACGAAGCGCATCTCCAGCCCCTGGCCGGGGACCGGCTCCATGCCCACCAGGTCGATGCGCACCGGGTCCCGTGGGGCCAGGTTGGCGCAGCCCGAGAGCGCCAGCAGGAGCAGGGTGCAGAGCAACACGTGGAGGGGGTGGCGGATCGTGTGCATCGGGGCGGTCCATCGATAACGGGAGCTGTGTGTACAGACCGGTCGTGCTGCCGATCATTCCCCACCGGCTGCCAGGCGCAGCGCGGTGCAACGCCGCGACCCGCCGGGATGCCGTGCCCCAGGGCCGACGGCTGCGGGCTGACCGCCGGTCGGAAAATCCCCCTGAACTCCTGTCTCCGCTGCGCCGTCCATTGCCTTGCCAAGGAACTAGAGCGAGCCGAGCCATGATCCGCTACCTGGGCCTGAAGGGCGTCACAGCGCGCACCCTGCTGGTCAGCACCGTCAAAGCGTTCATCGACGATGAGCTGCCGACCTATGCCTCGGCGCTGGCCTTCCAGATGTTCTTTTCCCTGTTCCCGTTCCTGCTGTTGCTGATCGCGCTGATCGGCTTCCTGCACCTGCCGACCTTCTTCGATTGGTTGCAGACCCAGGCGGCGCTGGTGCTCCCGGTGGAGGCGATGGACCTGGTGCGCCCGGCCATCGAGCAGTTGCAGACGCAGAAGCCCGGGCTGTTCTCTCTGGGCGCGGTGGTGGCGCTGTGGTCCGCCTCGTCGGCGGTGCGTTCGAGCATGGATGCGATGAATCGGGTCTACGACGTGGTGGAGAGCCGCCCGGCCTGGAAGCGCATTCCGCTCTCGGTGCTCTACACCCTGGGGGTGGCGGCCTTCCTGCTGGCGGCGGCGGGCTTGATGATCACCGGGCCGCAGGCCATGGGCTGGCTGGCGCAGCGGGTGGGCATCGAGGAGGCGGTGGTGATGCTGTGGAACTGGCTGCGCATTCCGGCCGCGATCCTGTTGATGATGGCAGTGGTGGCGACCCTCTATTACCTGCTGCCGGACGTGAAGCAGGCGTTCCGCTTCATCACCCCCGGTTCGGTGCTGGCGGTGCTGGCCTGGCTGCTGGCCTCGTTCGGCTTCAGCTACTACGCCCAGCACTTCGCCACCTACAACGCCATGTACGGCAGCATCGGCGCCATCATCCTCCTCCTGCTGTACCTCTACCTGTCGGCGGCGGTGCTGCTGCTGGGGGCGGAGCTTAACGCGGTGATCGAGCACCACTCCCGCGAGGGCAAGAACCCCGGCGAACGCCGGCCGGGGGAAGGCGGCAGCGTGGCGCAGGGCTGAGCCGTCACTGTTCCTCGATGTCCAGCAGCAGGTCTTCGAGGGCCTCGCGGTAATCCCCCGGCTCTTCCCACAGGCCGCGTTGCTGGGCTTCCAGCAGGCGCTCGGTGATGTCGCGCAGGGACTCGGGGTTGTGCTGCTGGAGGAAGGCGCGGGTGTCGGCATCCAGCAGGTAGGCATCGGCCAGCAGGGCGTACTGGTGGTCGTCCACCAGTTGGGTGGTGGCGTCGAAGGCGAACAGGTAGTCCACCGTGGCGGCCAGTTCGAAGGCGCCCTTGTAGCCGTGGCGCTTCATGCCGGCGATCCACTTGGGATTGGCGGCGCGGGCACGCACCACCCGGCCCAGTTCCTCCCGCAGGGTGCGGATGCGCGGCAGGTCCGGCTGGCTGTGGTCGCCGTGGTAGCTGGCGACCGTCTGGCCGCGCAGGGTCTCGGCGGTGGCGAGCATGCCGCCCTGGAACTGGTAGTAGTCGTTGGAATCGAGGATGTCGTGTTCGCGGTTGTCCTGGTTCTGCAGCACCGCCTGCAGCCCTTCCAGGCGCTCGCCGAAGCGTTGCCGGGCCGGGGTGCCGGCATCGCTGGCGCCGTAGGCGTAGCCGCCCCAGTTGAGGTAGGCCTCGGCCAGGTCGGTGCGGGTTTCCCAGGTGCGGGCTTCGATCACCCCTTGCACGCCCGCGCCGTAGGCACCGGGCTGGGCGCCGAACACCCGCCAGCCGGCTTCGCGGCGTGCGGCCTCGGCAGGCAGGCCTTCGCCCTCCAGGCGGGCGCGGTCCTGGCGCACGCGGGCGGCGAGGGGGTTGAGGTCGTCGGGCTCGTCCAGCTCGGCCACGGCTTGCACGGCGGCGTCGAACAGGCGGATGAGGTTGGCGAAGGCGTCGCGGAAGAAGCCCGAGACCCGCAGCGTCACGTCCACGCGCGGGCGGTCCAGCAACGACAGCGGGAGGATCTCGAAGTCCTCCACGCGCTGGCTGCCGGCCTGCCACACCGGGCGCACGCCCAGCAGGGCCATGGCCTGGGCGATGTCGTCGCCGCCGGTGCGCATGGTGGCGGTGCCCCAGACGGACAGGCCGAGCTGGCGCAGGTGGTCGCCTTCGTCCTGCAGGTGGCGCTCCAGCAGCAGGCTGGCGGACTGGAAGCCCAGGCGCCAGGCGGTGGGCGTGGGCAGGTTGCGCACGTCCACGGTGAAGAAATTGCGCCCGGTGGGCAGTACGTCGAGGCGCCCGCGGCTGGGGGCGCCGCTGGGGCCGGGGGGCACGAAGCGCCCGTCGAGGGCGGCCAGCACGCCGCCGATTTCCGCCGCGCCACAGGCGTCCAGGGCGGGGGCGATGTACCGGCGCAGGGTATCGAGCACCGCGTCGCTGGCGGGGCCGATGGAGGCGCTCGTGGGGTCGGCGATCAGTTGGCGGGCCAGCAGTTCCAGGCGCTCGCGGGTGTCGCCGTTGCTGCGCCAGGGCGCGTCGCTGATGCCGTCGAGCACAGCAGGGCGCGGGCCTTCCCAGGGTTCGGCCCAGGCCAGGTCGAGCGGGTCGCGGCCGAGCGCCAGGTCGCGGGCGAGGGCGCGCAGCAGGCTGGCGTTGCCGCCCTTGCCGTCGGCGCGGGGGATGCGCACCAGGGACAGCAGGGTGTCGTCGCGCAGGCCCGCCACGGGGGACTCGCCGAACACGTGCAGGCCGTCGCGGATCTGCGATTCCTTGAGGTCGCAGAGGTAGGCGTCGAGCTGCGGCAGCCAGCTGTCGGCGTCGTCGTTGAGGCTGAGCCCCAGCTCGCGGTCGAGGGCGGTGGCCCTGACCAGTTCGAGGATCTCGCCGCGCAGTTGCACGGCCCGGCGCGGGTCGAGCAGGGAGGCGTCGTAGTACTCGTCGGCCAGGCGCTCGAGGTCACGCAGCGGGCCGTAGGTTTCGGCGCGGGTCAGCGGCGGCATCAGGTGGTCGATGATCACCGCCTGGGCACGGCGCTTGGCCTGGGCGCCTTCGCCGGGGTCGTTGACGATGAAGGGGTAGATGTTCGGCAGCGGCCCCATCACCGCATCCGGCCAGCATTCGGCGGACAGGCCGACGCCCTTGCCGGGCAGCCATTCGAGGTTGCCGTGCTTGCCGACGTGAATCAGCGCGTCGGCGCCGAACACTTCGCGCAGCCAGAAGTAGAACGCCAGGTAGCCGTGGGGCGGCACCAGCGACGGGTCGTGGTAGATGGCCGCCGGGTCGAGCTGGTAGCCCCGCGCCGGCTGGATGCCGACGAAGGCGAGGCCGAAGCGCAGGCCGGCGATCATCATCCGTCCGCTGCGGAACATCGGGTCCTGCTGCGGTTCGCCCCAGCGCTCGCGCACGGCCTGCTGGTTGGCCTGGGGCAGGCGGGCGAAGCAGGCGAGGTAGTCGTCCAGGGCCAGGCTCTGGGCGCAGGGGCGGGCGTCGAGGTTGTCGAGGTCGTTGCTGACGCCGCCCAGCAGGCTGTGGATAAGCGCCGTGCCGCTCTCCGGCAGGCCGGCCACGGGGTAACCCTGGGCTTCCAGGGCGCGGAGGATGTTCAGCGCGCCGGCCGGGGTGTCCAGGCCCACGCCGTTGCCGATGCGGCCGTCACGGGTGGGGTAGTTGGCGAGGATCAGCGCCACGCGCTTGTCGGCGTTGGCCTTGCGCGCCAGCAGCAGCCAGCGCCGCGCCAGTTCGGCGACGAAGTCCATGCGCTCGACGTGGGGCAGGTAGCAGACCACGTCGCTCTGGCTGCGCTCGCTGCGCCAGGCCAGGCCCTTGAAGCTGATGGCGCGGGTGATGAGGCGGCCGTCCAGTTCCGGCAGGGCGACGTGCATGGCCAGGTCACGGGGGCCCAGGCCCTGGGCGCTGGCCTCCCACTGGGGCTGGTTGTCCAGGCTGCAGATGGCCTGGAACACCGGCACGTCGCGGCGGAACGGGCGCAGGCTGGGGGCCTCCGGCGAGGACTGGGCGAAGCCGGTGGTGTTGATGATCAGCTCGACGCCGGCCTCGTCCAGCCAGTCTTCGAGGGTGGCCAGGCAGGCGGCTTCCTTGAGGCTGGCCACGGCGATGGGCAGCGGGTTGAGGCTCTGGGCGGCGAGGCGTTCGCAGAAGGTGTCGAGGAAGCCGGTGTTCGCCGCCTGCAGGTGGGTGCGGTAGAACACCAGCGCCACCACCGGCTGCTCGGGTTGCCAGTCGGCGCGCCAGTGGGCGAGCCCGGCGTTGGGCTGGCGCGGGTGGTAGACCGCGACGCGGGGCAGCGCCCTGGGCTCCTCCCAGGGCATCGCGTGGCCCAGGCAGCGGCTGGCGAGGCAGGCGAACAACTGCCGGGCATTGTCCAGCCCGCCCTGGCGCAGGTAGTGCCAGTAGCGCTCGGCGTCTTCTGCGGGAACGGTGCAGAGCCGCGCCAGCTCGGGGTCGGGGCGGTCGTCGCCGGGCACCAGGATCAGCGTGGCGCCGCGTTCGGCCAGCGCCACCAGTTGCTCGATGCCGTAGCGCCAGTAGCCGACGCCGCCGTGTACGGAGATGAGGATGACCTTGGCGTGCTGCAGCACCTCGTCGACGTAGAGGTCCACCGAGGCGTGGTTCTGCAGTTGCATGGGGTTGGCCAGGCGCAGGCTCGGGTAGTCCTCCGGCAACGCGCGGGCGGCTTCGGCCAGCAGCGCCAGGTGCGAGTCGCCGCTGCACAGGATCACCAGCTCGGCGGGCGTCTGGGCCAGGTGGGCGATGCCGTCGTCGGGGACGAAGCCGCCGGGCTGGGTGCGCAAGAGGTGCATGGCTCGGGCCTCGGCTCGGTGGAGCGACGCCTCTCCCGGGGGAGAGGCGCCGGTTCGGCGCTTACGCCAGGGCGGTGCGCAGTTCGTTGGCGATGGTGGCCTGGTCCAGCTCCTGGCCGATCACCACCAGGCGGGTGGCGCGGGGTTCGTCGTTGCGCCAGGCGCGGTCGAAGTGCTTGTCGAAGCGCTTGCCGACGCCCTGCACCAGCAGGCGCATGGGCTTGCCGGTGACGGCGACGAAGCCCTTGATGCGCAGGATGGCGTGGCGCTCCACCAGTTGGCCGAGGGCCGCGAGCAGGGCGCGCTCGTCCACTTCCGGGAGGTCGACGTGGAAGGAGTCGAACTCGTCGTGGTCGTGGTCCTCGTGTTCTTCGTGATCGTGGTGGGTGGGGCGGCTGTCGATGTGCAGCTCGGCTTCGGCGTTCAGGCCCAGCAGTACGTCCAGCGGCAGCTTGCCGGAGGCGGCCTCGACCACCTTCACCGCCGGCGGCAGTTCTTCGCTGACTTCGGCGCGCACGGCGGCCAGGGTGTCGGCATCCAGCAGGTCGGTCTTGTTGAGGATCACCAAGTCGGCGCTGGCCAACTGGTCTTCGAAGAGTTCGTGCAGGGGCGATTCGTGGTCGAGGTTCGGGTCCTGCTTGCGCTGCTCGTCCACCTGGTCGGGGAAGGCGGCGAAGGTGCCGGCGGCCACGGCGGGGCTGTCGACCACGGTGATCACCGCGTCCACGGTGCAGGCGTTGCGGATCTCGGGCCACTGGAAGGCCTGCACCAGGGGCTTGGGCAGGGCCAGGCCGGAGGTCTCGATGAGGATCTGGTCGAGGTCGCCACGGCGGGCCACCAGCTCGCGCATAACCGGGAAGAACTCTTCCTGCACGGTGCAGCACAGGCAGCCGTTGGCCAGTTCGAAGACGCGGCCCACGGCCTCTTCTTCGCTGCAGCCGATGCTGCATTGCTTGAGGATGTCGCCGTCGATGCCCAGTTCGCCGAATTCGTTGACGATCACCGCGATGCGGCGACCCTGGGCGTTGTCCAGCATGTGGCGGAGGAGGGTGGTCTTACCGGCACCGAGGAAGCCGGTGACGATGGTGACGGGGAGCTTGGCCAGGGTTTTCATGCGCGCCTCTCAGGTGCTCTGTGGCGGGCATGACGAATGCAGCGGGCCGGGCCCACTGGAGGTATTCGCCACCGGATCACCCCGCCCGGTTGTCTGGAAATTCGCCGAGGCAGGTCTCCTGGCTCGCAGCCTGGCGCGGGGCGCCGCCGGGTCCGCCTTCCCGCCCGTGGGCAGTGGCTGTGGACAGGGCATCAGCTGCTTACAGTTGCGGGGGCAGCCGTGGCTTGGACCACGTTCCCTCTTAGCTCCAGCGCTCGCTGGAGAACCTCGAAAGGACGGAAGGCTACGCAGGGCCCGGGCGGCGGTCAATCGCGTTGGTTGACGCCTCGTCGGGCCCGTGCTGTCCTTGCGCGGATTTTTCCCGCCCGGTCACCTGCCACGCCATGAACCCCGCTGCTCCTTCCCTGACGCCGCCTTCGCTGGTGGCCGGTTTCGGCTGCCGCCAGGGCTGCACGGCGGCGGAGCTGGGGGCCTTGCTGGATGCCTGCCTGGCCGAGGCCGGGGTGCCGCCGGCGCGCCTGGCGGCGTTGGCGACCCGCGAGGACCGCGCCCTGGAGCCGGGCCTGCAGGCGCTGGCGGCGGAGCGCAACCTGCCGTTGCAGGGCGTTTCCCCCGAGGCGCTGAACGCCCTGGAGGCGCGCCTGAGCCAGCCGTCCGAGCGGGTCCGCGCCCTGGCCGGCAGTGCGGGGGTGGCCGAGGCGGCGGCACTGGCGCTGGCCGATCGGCTGGGGCAGGGGCCTTCGCACCTGCTGCTCGATAAACGCCGCAGTGCCCGCGCGACCTGCGCGCTGGCCTGCATCCACCTGGAGGCTGAACGGCCATGACGGTCTATTTCATTGGCGCCGGTCCGGGCGATCCGGAACTCATCACGGTGAAGGGGCAGCGGCTGATCCGTCGTTGCCCGGTGATCCTCTATGCCGGTTCGCTGGTGCCGGAGGCAGTGCTGGAGGGGCACCAGGCGCAGCAGGTGGTGAACACCGCCGAGCTGCACCTGGAGCAGATCGTTGCGCTGCTGGCCGAGGCCCATGCCCGGGGCCAGGACGTGGCGCGGGTGCATTCGGGCGATCCGTCGCTGTATGGCGCCATCGGCGAGCAGATCCGCCACCTGCGCGAGCGCGGCATTCCCTACGAGATCGTGCCGGGCGTCACCGCCACGGCGGCCTGCGCGGCACTGCTGGGCTGCGAGCTGACGCTGCCGGAGGTGTCGCAGACGCTGATCCTCACACGCCACGCGAGCAAGACGCGGATGCCCGAGGGCGAGTCCCTGGGGGACCTGGCCCGTCACCGGGCGACCCTGGCGATCCACCTGGGGGTGAGCCGGATGGAGGAGATCGTCGCCGAACTGTTGCCGCACTACGGGCCGGCCTGCCCGGTGGCGGTGATCCACCGCGCCAGTTGGCCGGACCAGGCCCAGGTCACCGGCACCCTTGCCGACATCGCCGAGAAGGTGCGGGCTGCGGACTTCCGCCGGACGGCGCTGATCCTGGTGGGGGAGGTGCTGGCGGCCGAGGGCTTTGCCGACTCGTCGCTGTACCGCGCCGGGCATGCGCACCTGTACCGGCCGGGCGAGTGACGGCGGAGCCGAGCGAGCATCGCTTCATATCGCTGGGTGTTGACGGTGGCTTTCTCGGCTGTGCTCGCCCTGCGAGCCCGCTCCACCTGGGCTTTTCGGCGGGCCCGTAGTGACGTACCGCTGTGAAACCCGCAGAATGCAGCCTTTCCGGCCTTTGGCCGGCCCGTCCGTATGACTTCGGCCTTGAGCGACCTGACTCCCTATGCGAATGCGCTTGATGCTGCTGGGCGGTGGCAATGCCCTTGGACAGGCGCTGATTCGCCTGGGTGCCGAGGATGATGTGGGGTTTCTCGCCCCGCGCCCGCCCGAGCAGGGGTGGGACGCCGCCAGCCTGACGCAGTTGCTCGACGACACCCGCCCCGACGCGGTGGTGAACCTCGCCTACTACTTCGACTGGTTCCAGGCCGAAGAGGTGAGCGCTGAGCGCTTCGCGGCCCAGGAGCGGTCAGTGGAGCGCCTTGCCGAGCTGTGCCAGCACCACAACATCGTGCTGCTGCAGCCCTCCAGCTACCGGGTCTTCGATGGCGCCCGCGCTACGGCTTACAGCGAGAAGGACGAGACCATTCCCCTGAGCCTGCGTGGCCAGTCCCTCTGGCGTATCGAGCAGTGCGTCCGTGCCCTGTGCCCGCGTCATGTGTTGCTGCGCTTCGGCTGGCTGCTGGACGACAGCCGCGAAGGCATCCTGGGCCGCTTCCTGGTCCGCGCCGGGCGTGACGACGAGATCTGCCTGGCGGACGACCGCCGTGGCAACCCGACGCCGGCCGACGATGCCGCGCGGGTCATGCTGGCGGTGCTCAAGCAATTGGATTGTGATGCGCCGTTGTGGGGCACCTACCACTACGGCGCCCACGAGGCGACCACCACCCTGGCCCTGGGCCAGGCAGTGCTCACCGAAGCGCGCGCCCTGCACCCGCTGAAGGTGCAGGACATCACCCCGCAGGCCCATGCGGCCCGCCCCGATGCGGCGGATGAACCGCAGCACGCGGTGCTGGCCTGCAAGAAGATCTTCCACACCTTCGGCATCAAGCCGCGCGCCTGGCGCGCGGCCCTGCCGGCCCTTCTGGATCGTTACTACCGACATGGCTGAATCCATCCTCATCACCGGCGGCGCCGGCTTCATCGGTTCGCACCTGGCGGACCAGTTGCTGGCCCGTGGACACGCCGTGCGCGTGTTGGACAACCTTTCCACCGGCAAGCCCGGCAACCTGGCGCTGGACAACCCGCGGCTGGAACTGATCGAGGGCGACGTGGCCGACGCGGCAGTGGTTGCGCGTGCCATGGCGGGTTGCAAGGCGGTGGCGCACCTGGCCGCCGTGGCCTCGGTACAGGCCTCGGTGGATGACCCGGTGGCGACCCACCAGGCCAACTTCATCGGCACTCTGAATGTCTGCGAAGCCATGCGCACCCATGGGGTGAAGCGCGTGCTGTTCGCCTCCAGCGCCGCGGTCTACGGCCAGAACGGCGAAGGCCAGGCCATCGACGAAGACACCACCAAGGCGCCGCTTACGCCCTATGCGTCGGACAAGCTGGCCAGTGAGCACTACCTGGACTTCTACCGGCGCGAGCACGGCCTGGAGCCGGCGATCTTCCGCTTCTTCAACATCTACGGCCCGCGCCAGGACCCGTCGTCGCCCTATTCGGGGGTAATCAGCATCTTCACCGAGCGGGCGCTGGCCGGCACGCCCATCACCATTTTCGGCGATGGCGAGCAGACCCGTGACTTCCTCTACATCGGCGACCTGGTGCAGGTGCTGGCCGATGCATTGGAGATGCCGGCAGTGGAGGCGGGGGCGGTGAACGTCGGCCTGCGCCAGTCCACCAGCCTCAACCAGTTGCTGGCGGCCATCGGCGAGGTGGTGGGCGTGCTGCCGGAGATTCGCCATGCGCCCGCGCGTGCGGGGGACATCCGCCATTCCCTGGCCGACAACCGGCGCCTGCTGGCCCGCTTCGACTTCCCCGAGCCGACGCCCCTGGCCAAGGGGCTGGCCGAACTGCTCGGCCGCTGAGCACGCTCCACGAGAAAGGCGCCTCCGGGCGCCTTTCTTCTTTCCGCTCGCCGTAGCCCGGGCTTCAGCCCGGGAACGCAGCCCAAACGACAAAGGCGCCCGAAGGCGCCTTTGTTCCGTACAGCAGGGCTTAGAACTTGTAGCCCAGGCCGACCATGTAGACCCACGGGTCGACGTCGACGTTGACCTTGGCACGCACGCCCAGGGCGGTGTTGTCCACGTAGGCGCGGGTGTCGATGTCGATGTAGCGGACCTGGGCGTTCAGCATGACGTTGTCGGTCAGCATGTAGTCGGCACCCACCTGCCAGGCCAGACCCCAGGAGTTCTTCACGTTGAGGTTGTCGAAGCCGGCGGCGCTTGCCTGGCTGCCCACGTGCTCATCGAAGATCCAGGTGTAGTTGATGCCACCACCCAGGTAGGGCTGGAAGGCGGACTTCGGATCCAGCGGGTAGTACACCAGGCTCAGGGTCGGTGGCAGGTGCTTCAGGGTACCCAGCTTGCCGTTGGCCGCGTCGAGGGCGGTGCCCTTGATCTTCACGTCGTGCTCGAACGGGGTGGCTGCCAGCAGTTCGACGGCCAGGTTGTCGGTCAGCATGTAGGCGAAGTTCAGGCCGAGCTGGGTGTCGCTGCTCATGGTGGCCTTGCCACCCAGGTCGGTGCCGGCCAGGCCGCCGCGGTCCACCTTGACGCTGGAGGAATCGGCTTCCGGGTTGACGGTGATGGCGCCGGCACGGATCAGGATGTCACCGGCCTGGTGAGCCTGGGCCATGGGGGCAGCCACGGCCAGTGCGAGAAGAGAGGCAGCGAGGAACGACTTTTTCATTGGGGGCTCCAGGTCTTGAGCTGTGTTGGCTGTGGCGCAGTTTCAGGGAACCGGCCCCCCGTGCGTCTTGATCTAGCTCAATGCCGATGCGGATTCGTTAGCAGGCTTGCTATCAGGCCCTTGAAGGACTGGCTGCGCTGCTGCAGTGGTGCTGAAGCCACCCGCAAAAATGCTCGTTCTTTCCACGCAAATTGCGTTTTTTGGGCTGTTTTCACCTTGCACCGGCGGCCTCGCTTCGTTCTTCAACGGCCTGCCGGCGGCCCCTGGTTTTCATCGGGATTCGTAGGGATAGATCTTGCTCGCTTCCATCTGGTAGCCGGCCTCGGCCAGTTCGCTGGTGGAGGATTTCACCTGCAGCGGGCCTTCGATCCAGAACGGCTGGTAGAGGGCATCCATCAGCACGCCCAGCTCGGTGGTGACGTGGACGATCTGGTTGGACGGCGGCGGCGGGACGTGGATGCAGGCGCCGAAGTAGGGCACCAGCAGGAACTCGGTCACGCGGCCTTCCTCGGTGACGTCCAGCGGGACGATGTAGCCGGGCAGCTTCACCTCCTGGCCGTCCAACTCCTTGACCACCGGGGCGGCCGGGGACTGCTGGGTGGCCGCCGGGCCGGACTCGCTGGCCAGGGAGTCGGCCAGTTGCGACAGATCGTGGATCGGCGTCGGTGGTGGGGGCGGTGGGGCGTCGGCGGGGATCATCTCCGACCAGGTCAGTTCACGCACATCCCCCGCCCAGAGGGCGGTGGTGGCCAGCAGCAGGAGGGCCGGCAGGGTCAGCAGGGCACGTTTCATTCGCAGCTCACAGGCGGATGGAGAGGCCGTCGGCCAGGGACTGCCGATAGGCGCGCCAGGCCGGCACGCTGCCCATCAGCAGGGCGGCGGCCAGGATACCGCCCAGCAGCGTCCACTCATAGTTGGAGGGCAGCGCCAGGGGCAGGTAGAGGCCGTAGTTGGCCTGTACATAGCCCTGGCTGAGGGCGATGCCGAGGTACAGCAGGCCGAGCCCGAGTACCGCACCGGCCACGGCCAGGGCGAAGGCCTCCAGCACCAGCAGGCTGCCGATGTGCCAGGGGCGCGCGCCCACGGAGCGGAGGATGGCCATTTCCCGGCGGCGTTCGTTGAGGCTGGTGAGGATGGCGGTGAGCATGCCGATCAGCCCGGTGAGCACCACGAACAGCGAGACCACGAACAGTGCCTTCTCGGCCGTGCCCATCAGGCTCCACAGCTCCTGCAGGGCGACGCCGGGGAGCACTGCCAGCAGCGGCTCGCCCCGGTATTCGTTGATCTGCCGCTGCAGGGCGAAGGTGGCGATCTTGCTGTTGAGCCCCAGCAGGAAGGCGGTGATGGCCTTGGGCTGCAGGTCCATGGTGCGGGCCTGCTCGGCACTGACTTTGCCGGCACCGCGCGCGGGTACGCCGTTCTGCCAGTCCACGTGCAGCGCCTCCATGCCCGCCAGGGAGATGTGCAGGGTGCGGTCCACCGGGGTGCCGGTGCGTTCGAGGATGCCGACCACGGTGAACGGCTTGTCGTCGTGCTGCACCAGGCTGACGGTGCTGACACCGTGGGCCAGCACGATGTGGTCGCCCAGCTTGTACTTCAGGGCCTCGGCCACCTCGGCGCCGAGCACCACGTCGAACAGGTCGGCGAAGGGTTTGCCCTCGGCCAGCTTCAGCGGCTGGGCGCGGCCGTAGCGGTAGTGCTCGAAGTAGGCCTCGCTGGTGCCCATCACCCGGTAGCCCTTGTGGGAGTCGCCGAGGGAGATCGGGATGGCCCATTTCACCCGCTTGTCCTGGGCGATGGATTCGAAGCTCTCCCAGCGGATGTTGTTGGTGGCGTTGCCGATGCGGAACACCGAGTAGAGCAGCAGGTTCACCGAACCGGAGCGGGCGCCGACGATCAGGTCGGTGCCGCTGATGGTGCTGGCGAAGCTGGCGCGGGCTTCGGTGCGCACCCGCTCCACCGCCAGCAGCAGGCAGACCGAGAGGGCAATGGCGAAGACCGTGAGCAGGGCGGTGAAGCGGCGGTTGGCGAGGCTCGCCAGGGCCAGGCGTAGCAGGTGCATCTCAGGCCTCCAGCGGGCGGGCGGCGCGGTTCAGGTCCAGCAGCGAGAGGCTGCGGTCGAAGAGGGGGGCCAGGCTCTGGTCATGGCTGACGAAGAGCAGGCTGGTGCCGGCGTCGCGGCATTCGTCGAAGAGCAGGCGCAGGAAGCTTTCGCGGGCATCGGCGTCCAGGGCCGAGGTGGGCTCGTCGGCGATCAGCAGCTCCGGCTGGCCGATCAGCGCGCGGGCAGCGGCGACACGCTGCTGCTGGCCGATCGACAGGGCGTCGGCGCGGCGCTCCAGCAGGGCCTCGCCGAGGCCGAGGTGGCCGAGCAGGGTCACGGC
The DNA here is from genome assembly GCF_001728945.1 of Pseudomonas sp. ENNP23. Classification (NCBI taxonomy): domain Bacteria; kingdom Pseudomonadati; phylum Pseudomonadota; class Gammaproteobacteria; order Pseudomonadales; family Pseudomonadaceae; genus Pseudomonas; species Pseudomonas sp. ENNP23. The sequence goes on along the minus strand of NZ_LYSP01000022.1, from coordinate 21,473 downwards.
GGCGGCCGACACGCTGCCGTGGCGTTGGCTGGCACGCTGGGCGCGCAGGCGGGAGAAGCGGCAGGGCAGCTCGACGTTCTCGCGCACCGAGAGGAACGGCAGCAGGTTGAACTGCTGGAAGATGTAGCCGGTGTGGTCCACGCGGTAGCGGTCGCGGGCCGCGGAGGAGAGGGCGCCGAGGTCCTGGCCGAGCAGGCGGACGTGCCCGCGCCCGGGCGCCTGGACACCGCCCAGCAGGCCCAGCAGGGTGGTCTTGCCGCTGCCGCTGGGGCCTTTGAGGAAGAGGGTTTCACCGCTGTTGAGGGTGAAGGCGGGGATGTCCAGCAACTCGGCCTGGCCGGGCCAGGCGAATCCCAGGTCGGTGATTTCGATCAGTGTCTGGCTCATGTACGGACGGCCGGGTTGCCCCGGCCGGCTCATCGGGGGATCAGAAGCTCAGGGAGGAGGCCGCGGGGGTCAGTTCGGCGCCCTGTTGGCCCATCGGGCCGATCAGTTGTACCTGAATTTTCTGGGTGGCGGGGAAGCGTGTGAACAGGCCCTTGAGGTCCAGCCCGGTCAGCTTGGCCGGCGTTGCGCATTCCAGGTGGTAATGCGCATGGATCTCGCTGTGCTCGTGGTCATGCTTGTCGCCGTCCTCGTGCTTGTGCTCATGTTCGTGTTCGTGGGCCTTTTCCGGGGCGTTGCCGAACAGCGGGCTTTCCAGCTTCTGCTCGGACACCTTGCAGCCGGCGGCCTCGGGGAGGGCGAACAGGGCCAGTGGCTTCTCCAGCTCGGCGCGGGCCTTGGCCACGGCAGCCTTGTCGGCGTCGCTGCGGGCCTCGTGTTCGAAGCCCACCAGGTTCATGGCCGGGCTTTCCAGTTCCAGCTCCAGGGTGCTGCCGTCCAGGGCAGCGTTGAGGCGAGCCACGCCGTGCTCATGGGCACCCAGGCTGCCGTGGCCTTCGTGGTCGTGGTCGTGTTCATGGGCCTGGACGGAGAAAGCCAGGGGGAGCAGTGCGAAGGGCAGGGCGAGCAGCAGGCGGCGCATGGGAGTCTCCAGATGCAAGTGAAAAGCGCTGTTACGTTATAACAAGTGTGGGCTGGCTTCCAGAGGCGTGAGAGCATGGCGCGTTGTTTATCGAGGAGCCTTGCATGCTGCGCATTCGCGGACGGATCGGTGATTGGCCGGTGGACCTGACGGTGGAAATGGACGAGGAGGACTGGCAGCGCCTGGGTGCTCAATTGCACGGTGCCCCGGCAGCGTCGCGCGAGCCGGTTGCGCCGCCTGTGCCCGTCCCCTCTCGCCAGGCGGACCCGCGCTGGGAGGCAGCCCTGGGGCTGCTGCGCGAGGCCGGACGCCTGGAAGGGCCGCGCCTGCTGGCGGATCTGGAGGCCCTGGCGGGCAGTGCGGCAGCCGGCAAGCGCCTGCTGGTGCGCCTGCGCCATTGCGAGCAGGTGCAACTGGAAACCGGGGCAGACGCGCCGGTGTATGTCTGGAAGGGCTGAGACCTGTGAGATGGCCAGGCAGCCCCGGCAACGGGCTGCCTGGCAGGGCGATCAGTAGATTGCCTGGTACAGCTTGCGGCGGTAGGTGGTGACCAGCGGGTGGTCGTTGCCCAGCAGGTCGAACACCTGCAGCAGGGTCTTGTGGGGCAGGCCTTCGCCATAGTTGCGGTTGCGCACGAACAGGCGCAGCAGGGCGTCCAGGGCCGGTTCGTACTGCTGGCGGGCCAACTGGTGGATGGCCAGTTGGTAGCTGGCTTCGTCGTCGCTCGCGTCCTGGGCCAGGCGGCTCTTCAGGGCGGCGGCCTCGGGCAGGTCGTTCACCTGGCGCAGGAAGGCCAGTTGGGCGCGGGCGCCGGCCAGGGCCTGCTTGTGCTCGTCGCCCTTGACCGCATCCAGTACCAGTTGGGCTTCACCCAACTCGCCGCGCTCGGCGAGGCAGCGGGCGTAGAGGATCAGCGCCGGGGCGTTGCCGTTGTCTTCGCCCAGCAGTTGCTTGAGCACGGCCTCGGCATCACCGATGCGGCCGTCGTCGAACAGGGCCTGGGCCGCTTCCATCGGGTCGGCGGCTTCCGGTGCCGGTTCGGCGACGTGGGGGGCGAGCATGGCGCGGATCTGGGATTCCGGCTGGGCACCGGCGAAGCCGTCCACCGGCTGGCCGTCCTTGAACAGCACCACGGTGGGCAGGCTGCGGATGCCGAAGCGCATGACGATGTCCTGCTCGACGTCGCAGTTGACCTTGGCCAGCAGCAGCTCGCCCCGGTAGGACTCGGCGATCTGTGCCAGCAGCGGCATGAGGGCTTTGCAGGGGGCGCACCACTCGGCCCAGAAATCCACCAGCACGGGTTTGTGGAAGGAGTTCTGGATCACCGACTGGTCGAAGTCGAGGGCGGTGGCGTCGAAGATGTAGGGCGTGTCGCTCATCGTGGATTCCGTAAGCGCAGGGAAGAGAGTGGGCGAATCATACGGCCGCTAACGCTGCGCGCCTACCGGGTGGGTGGCGAGCGGCGTGGTACAGGCTCACATGGCGGAACTGCTCGGGTTCGGCCAGGTCCGGCCAGGTGCAGGCCTCCAGCATGGTCAGGCGGCTGTAGTGCGGGTGGGCGAAGTCGCGCACGCGGGAGTCGGCCACCAGTGCTTCGCGGCCCCGGCTGAGGAAGTGGTCCAGCAGCGGCAGGTTGGCGCGGTCGTAGAGCACGTCGGCCACCACCACCAGGTCGAAGCGGTCGGCCTCGGCGAAGAAGTCGGCGCTGTAGCCGAGCGTCACGCCGTTCAGTTCGGCATTGGCGCGGCAGGCCTCCAGGGCCAGCGGGTCGAGGTCGCAGGCCACCACTTCCGCCGCGCCGGCCTTGGCGGCGGCGATGGCCGCTACGCCGGAGCCGGCGCCGAAGTCCAGCACGCGCTTGCCGGCGACCCAGTGGGGCTGCTCGGCGAACCAGCGTGCCAGAGCCAGGCCGCTGGCCCAGCAGAAGCACCAGTAGGGCGGCTCTTCGAGGATGCGCCGGGTCTCGTCGGCGTCGAAGGCGCGGTCCATGTTGTCGGGATCGATCAGCCAAAGGCGCAGGTCGGTGCCCGGCAGCGTTTCGGCGCGCAGGTGGGCATCGCCCAGCAGTTGGGCGAGCGGTGCCTGCAGCGTCGAGGGCGGCGTCATGGTGCGGCCTCCAGTTGCAAGGTGCCCAGGGACTGGCTTTCCGCTGCCGGGATGCGCCGTGGGGCGAGGCGCTGGATCAGTTGGCCGGACTGGCTGACCCGGGCGCGCAGCTCCACCCGCAGGTCCCGGGGGAAAGCCTCGGGATTGAAGATCAGGCGGAAGGGCAGGGCAGTGCCGGTGCCGTCGAGGCGGAGGCTGCCGAGCAGGCGCAGCGGGCGGTCGCGGCTGTCCACCGCCAGCAAGGCCAGCTCCACGTTGCTGCCGGCCGGGGCCCCCAGCAACTGGCCGTCCAGCGCGCGCATGTGGGCGGGCAACGGCTGCTCGGCGGCGGGCTTGGCGAGCGGTTTCGCGGGTGTGGGTTCGGCGGGCGGCTCGCCGGCGCAGGCGGCCAGCAGGGCGGCGAGGGAAAGGATGTAGAGCGGACGCATCATGACTCCTGGCCAAGGGGGTACAGGCGGTGTGCGCGGCCTTATAGCTCAAACCTCGGTTGCTTGTCTTGCCAGGGAGATGCGCTACCATGTGGCCTTCATTTCCGCCATAGCCCCTCCCCGCCATGCACTGTCCCTTCTGCGGCGCCCATGACACCAAGGTGATCGACTCGCGACTGGTCGCGGAAGGCGATCAGGTCCGCCGTCGCCGCGAGTGCCTGGCCTGTGAGGAGCGCTTCACCACCTTCGAGACCGCCGAACTGGTGATGCCACGCCTGATCAAGCAGGACGGCAGCCGCCAGCCCTTCGACGAGGACAAGCTCCGCGCCGGCATGCAACGGGCGCTGGAGAAGCGCCCGGTGAGCATCGAGCGTCTCGAGGAGGCCATCGCCCACATCAAGCACAAGCTGCGCGCCACCGGCGAGCGCGAGGTGAAGTCGCGGGTGCTGGGCGAGCTGGTGATGGTCGAGCTGCAGAAGCTCGACGAGGTGGCCTACATCCGCTTCGCTTCGGTCTATCGCCGCTTCCAGGACCTCAACGAGTTCCGCGAGGAAATCGAGCGGCTGGCCCGTGAGCCTTCCAAAGACTAAGGCATGACCGCATCCGACCAGGCCTTCATGGCCCGTGCGCTGGAACTGGCCCGCAAGGGCCTCTATTCGACCCACCCCAATCCCCGCGTCGGCTGCGTGATCGTCCGTGACGGCCAGGTGGTCGGCGAAGGCTGGCACGCCCGCGCCGGCGAGCCCCACGCCGAGGTGCATGCCCTGCGCCAGGCCGGCGAGCGCGCCAGGGGGGCCACGGCCTACGTGACCCTGGAACCGTGCAGCCACCACGGGCGGACCCCGCCCTGTGCCGATGCGCTGGTGAATGCCGGTATTGCCCGGGTAGTCGCCGCCATGCAGGACCCCAACCCCCAGGTGGCCGGCCGTGGCCTGCTGCGCCTGATGGACGCCGGCATCGCCGTGCAGTCCGGGGTGCTGGAGAGCGAGGCGCGGGCACTCAATGCCGGCTTCATCAAGCGCATGGAGATCGGGTTGCCCTTCGTCTGCGTCAAGCTCGCCATGAGCCTGGACGGCCGCACCGCCATGGCCAGTGGTGAAAGCCAGTGGATCACCGGCCCGGCCGCCCGTGCCGCCGTGCAGCGCCTGCGGGCGCGGGCCAGTGTGGTGCTGACCGGTGCCGACACCGTGCTCACCGACGGCGCCCGCCTGACCGTGCGCCCCGACGAACTGGGCCTGAACGCCGAACTGACCGCCCTGGCTTTGACCCGCCCGCCGCAGCGGGTGCTGGTGGACGGCCGTCTGCGGGTGCCGCTTTCCGCGCCCTTCTACCAGGTCGGCAAGGCCCTGGTGGCCACCTGCGCGGTGGCCTCGGCGCGGGATCGCTTCCAGGAAGAAGGCCACGAACTGCTGGCAGTGCCGAGCAGCAACGGCCATGTCGACCTGCGTCGCTTGCTGCTGGAGCTGGGCTCGCGCGGTGCCAACGAAGTGCTGGTGGAGGCTGGGCCGCGCCTGGCTGGTGCCTTCGCCCGGGCGGGCCTGGTGGATGAGTTCCAGATCTTCATGGCCGGTCGCCTGCTCGGCTCCAGCGCCCGTCCCCTGCTGGACTGGCCCCTGGCGCGGATGGCCGAGGCGCCGCAGTTGAAGATCACCGAAGTGCGCGCCGTCGGTGACGACTGGCGGATCATTGCCGTGCCGCTACCCTCGGCGGCTCGATAGCTGATCATTTCCATCGAGACGACCGGCTTGGAGCGGGCCGCGCCCTGTGTTAAAAACGCGCTCGGCCTTCTGGAACGGAAGGCCGGAACGTTCTCAGGGCGGGGTGGAAGTCCCCACCGGCGGTAATTGCGCCACGCGCATAGCCCGCGAGCGCTTCCCGGTCGCCATGGCGAGGGGAAGGTCAGCAGACCCGGTGTGATCCCGGGGCCGACGGTCACAGTCCGGATGAAGAGAGAACGGGATTGCCCGCCTGGGTGCGCGTTCGCGCGTCCGCGAAGTCCCATTCGATCCAGAGCCCTGTTTCTCACCGAACAGGAGATCGACATGCTCAACCCCCTTCGACCGAACCGCGCGGCCCAGGCCGTTCGCGTGCCGGTCCTCGCCCAGGCTGCCGATGGCGGCCGCTCCAAGACTCGGGAGGCACCATGTTCACCGGCATAATCGAAGCCATCGGCACCCTTCGCGCCATCACCCCCAAGGGCGGTGACGTCCGGGTCCTGGTGGAGACCGGCAAGCTGGACCTGGGCGACGTCAAGCTCGGCGACAGCATCGCCGTCAACGGTGTCTGCCTCACCGCCGTGGAACTGCCTGGCAACGGCTTCTGGGCCGACGTCAGCCGTGAAACCCTGGCGCGCACCGCCTTCGACGACCTCAAACCGGGTAGCCCGGTGAACCTGGAAAAGGCCCTCACCCCCACCAGCCGCCTCGGCGGCCACCTGGTCAGCGGCCACGTCGATGGCATCGGAGAAGTGATCGCTCGGGAAGACAATGCCCGTGCCGTCCAATTCAGGGTCCGCGCGCCGCGTGAACTGGCCAAGTACATCGCCCTGAAGGGATCGATCACCGTCGACGGCACCAGCCTGACGGTAAACGCGGTCAATGGCGCCGAGTTCGAGTTGACCATCGTTCCGCACACCCTGGCGGAAACCATCATGGTGGATTACCGGCCCGGACGCCGGGTGAACCTGGAAGTGGACCTGCTGGCCCGTTATCTGGAGCGCCTGCTGCTGGGCGACAAGGCCGCCGAGCCCCAGGCGTCCGGCATCACCGAAGGTTTCCTTGCCGAACACGGCTACCTCAACCGCTGAATTCATAAGCTCATAAGGAGGGCCCATGGCTCTCAATACCGTTGACGAACTGATCGAAGACATCCGCCAGGGCAAGATGGTCATCCTCATGGATGACGAGGACCGTGAGAACGAAGGCGACCTGATCATGGCCTCCGAGTGCGTGCAGGCCGAGCACATCAACTTCATGGCGCGCTTCGCCCGTGGCCTGATCTGCATGCCGATGACCCGCGAGCGCTGCGAGCTGCTCAAGCTGCCGCTGATGGCGCCGCGCAACGGCTCCGGCTTCGGCACCAAGTTCACCGTCTCCATCGAGGCGGCCGAAGGCGTCACCACCGGCATCTCCGCCGCCGACCGTGCGCGCACCGTGCAGGTGGCCGCCGCCAAGGGCGCCAAGGCCGAGGACATCGTCAGCCCCGGCCACATCTTCCCGCTGATGGCCCAGCCCGGCGGCGTGCTGGCCCGTGCCGGTCACACCGAGGCGGCCTGCGACCTGGCACGCATGGCCGGCTTCGAGGCGTCCGGGGTGATCTGCGAGATCATGAACGACGACGGCACTATGGCCCGTCGCCCCGAACTGGAGGCGTTCGCCGCCGAGCACGGGATCAGGATCGGCACCATCGCCGACCTCATCCACTACCGCCTGATCCACGAGCGCACCGTCGAGCGCATCGCCGAACAGCCGCTGGACAGCGAGCTGGGGCACTTCAATCTGGTGACCTACCGCGACGCCGTGGAAGGCGACGTGCACATGGCGCTGACCCTGGGCGAGATCAGCCCGGACGAACCGACCCTGGTGCGCGTGCACAACATGGACCCGCTGCGCGACCTGTTCATGGTCAACCAGCCCGGCCGCTGGAGCCTGCGTGCGGCGATGAAGGAAGTGGCCACCTCCGGCAGCGGCGTGGTGCTGCTGCTGGGCAACCCGCTGACCGGCCCGCAACTGCTGGCCCACCTGGAGCGCCAGTTGGGCGCCGAGGCCAAGATCACCACGCCCTCCACCTACAGCACCGTTGGTGCCGGTTCGCAGATTCTCCGGGACCTCGGGGTACGCAAGATGCGCCTGATGAGTTCGCCGATGAAGTTCAACGCGATATCCGGTTTCGACCTGGAAGTTGTAGAATACCTGCCCGCTGAATGACCCGAAGGGCCCTGGCCGTGAACGGCCGGGGCCTTCGCTCTTTAATTGACGAGAACCCGCCCATGCCCCTGAAGACCATCGAAGGTACCTTCATCGCCCCCAAAGGCCGCTATGCCCTGGTGGTCGGCCGTTTCAACAGCTTTGTCGTGGAAAGTCTGGTAAGTGGCGCCGTAGACGCCCTGGTCCGCCATGGCGTGGCCGAGGACGACATCACCATCATCCGTGCCCCCGGTGCCTTCGAGATCCCCCTGGTCACCCAGAAGGTCGCTCAGCGTGGCGATTTCGCTGCCATCATCGCCCTGGGCGCGGTCATTCGTGGCGGCACCCCGCACTTCGAATACGTCGCCGGTGAGTGCACCAAGGGCCTGGCCCAGGTGTCCATGGAGTTCGGCGTACCGGTCGCCTTCGGCGTCCTGACCGTCGACTCCATCGAGCAGGCCATCGAGCGTTCCGGCACCAAGGCCGGCAACAAAGGCGCCGAAGCCGCACTCTCCGCCCTCGAAATGGTCAGCCTGCTGGCGGCCTTGGAGGCCAAGTGAGTTTCAACCGTGACAACGACGCCCCCGAGGCGCCGAAGAAGCCCGCCAAGGGCAAGATCGCCACGCGTCGCCAGGCCCGCAGTCTGGCCATGCAGGCGCTCTACTCCTGGCACATCGCCGGGCAACCCCTGAACGAGATCGAGGCGCAGTTCCGCGTCGACAACGATTTCAGCCAGGTGGACGGTGCCTACTTCCACGAGATCCTCCATGGCGTACCGCGCCAGAAGACCGAGATCGACGAGGCCTTCCTGCCCTGCCTGGATCGCCCCCTGGAAGAGGTCGATCCGGTCGAGCTGGCCATCCTGCGCCTCTCCACCTACGAGCTGATGAACCGCGTCGACGTGCCGTACCGCGTGGTCATCAACGAAGGCATCGAGCTGGCCAAGGTCTTCGGTGCCACCGACGGGCACAAGTTCGTCAACGGCGTCCTCGACAAGCTGGCGCCCCGGCTGCGTGCTGCCGAGGTTCGTGGCGGCAAGCGCTGAGCCCCGCCACCGATGGGTGAGTTCGAGCTGATCCGTCGCTACTTCGCCTCCGCCGCCTGTGCGGCGGGTGGCGAAGGCATTGCCCTCGGTATCGGCGACGACTGCGCCTTGCTGCAGCCCTCACCGGGCGAGCAGTTGGCCGTGTCCACCGACACCCTGGTGGCCGGCGTCCACTTTCCCTTGGTGTGCGATCCCTTCCGGCTGGGCCAGCGAGCCCTCGCCGTGTCCGCCAGCGACCTGGCCGCCATGGGCGCCGCGCCCCTGGGCTTCACCCTGGCCCTGACCCTTCCCGTTGCCGACGCCGACTGGCTGCAAGGCCTGGCTGCCGGCCTCGACGCCATGGCCCGCCGTTGCGGCCTGGCTCTGGTGGGCGGCGACACTACCCGTGGCCCCTTGAGCCTGACCCTCACCGTATTCGGACGCCTGCCGGCTGGCGCCGCGCTGCGGCGCTCCGGTGCCCGTCCCGGGGACCTGCTCTGCGTGAGTGGCAGCCTGGGCGATGCCGGCGGCGCCCTGCCGCTGGTGCTCGGCCAGCGGTCGGACGACGGCCCCGAGGCGCGTGCCCTGGTGGATCATTTCTGGGCACCGCCGCCGCAGTTCGCTCTCGGGCTGGCCCTGCGTGGCCGGGCCAGCGCCGCGCTGGACGTGTCCGATGGCCTGTTGGCCGACTGCGGGCACATCGCCGCCGCTTCCGGCGTCGCCCTGTGGCTGGAGGCTGGGCGCGTCCCGCTGTCCCCGGCCCTGCAAGCGCTCTACCCCCACGACCAGGCCCTGGGCCTGGCCCTGTCCGGCGGTGACGACTACCGCCTGGCGTTCACCCTGCCGCCGCACCAGCTCGACGCCGTGCAGGCCGCCTGGCCGGCACTGGCCGTGATCGGCCGTGTCGAAGCCGGCCAAGGTGTCCACCTGTTGGATGCCGACGGCTGCGCGCGACCGCTGCCGGCCCAGGGTTATCTACATTTCGGGAGTCACGGTGACTGATCATCCGCAACAAGCGCCGGCTCAGCCGGTTCCGCACTCGGTCTGGCGCAACCCCTGGCACTTCCTCGCCTTCGGCTTCGGTTCCGGCACATTGCCCAAGGCGCCCGGTACCTGGGGCTCGCTGGTGGCCCTGCCGTTCATCCCGCTGTGGCAGATGCTGCCCGACTGGGGCTACTGGCTGATGCTCGGACTGACCATGCTGTTCGGCTTCTGGCTGTGCGGCAAGGTTGCCGACGACCTGCGTGTGCACGATCACGAAGGCATCGTCTGGGACGAGATGGTCGGCATGTGGATCACCCTCTGGCTGGTGCCCGAGGGTTGGCACTGGCTGCTGCTAGGCTTCGTGGTGTTCAGGGTCATGGATATCCTCAAGCCCTGGCCGATCCGCTGGATCGATCGCCACGTGCATGGCGGCGTTGGCATCATGCTCGATGATGTGCTGGCCGGCGTCTTCGCCTGGCTGGCCATGCACCTGATCGTATGGGGCGTTGGTCTGACAAGCGTCTGATTTGAAGGGAGACGGTACGATGCTCCGCAGGTTCCTCGGTGTGTTTTCTCTACTGCTGGCTTCCTCTGCCTGGGCAACCGAAGGTTCTGCCGCAGCGCCCGAGATCGTCATCGCCTCGGAGGTCTGGGCCGGCCACACCAATGCCGACGGCAGCGGCCTTGGCTGGGACATCCTGCGCGCGGTCTACGAACCGGTGGGTGTACGGCTGAAGATCCGTAACGAGCCCTACACCCGTTCGGTGGGGCTGGTGCAGCGTCACGAGGCCGATGCCTGGATGGGCGCCTACCGCGACGAAGTCGCCGGTGCCGTCTACCCCCGCTGGCACTACGACGCCGACCAGATCAGTGCCCTTGGCAAGGCCGGTGCACCGGTCCCCAGCCTAGAGACCCTCGGTCACTATCGCCTGGTGTGGATTCGCGGCTACGACTACCAGCAGTACCTGCCAAACCTGAAGCACTTCGAAGAAATCCAGCGCAGCAGCGGTATCCTCTCCATGCTCGATCTCGGGCATGTGGACTACTACATCGATGCCCGCACCGAGATCAACGGGCTGCTCGCCCAGACGGCTCATCCGGAGCGCTACCAGGCCACTTTCCTGACCTCGCTGCGGCTCTACGTCGGTTTCGCAGCCAACGAACGCGGCCGCGAGTTCGCTGCCTTGTTCGACGAGCGCATGGAGCGTCTGGTGGCGAGCGGCGAACTGCGCCCGTTCTACGCCCGCTGGAAGCAACCCTACCCCTTCGACCCACCGGAGAAACCCCATGCGTCGCGTTGAGCTGTCCTGCCTTGGCCTGTTGTTGATGGCCTGTACCAGCGCCTGGGCCGAGCCCGTGGTGCAGGTGGTGGGGCTGTTCCCCAATGCGGCGGTGATCAGCGTCGACGGCCAGCGCAAGCTGGTGCGGGTCGGCCAGACCGGCCCCGGCGGCGTGCAGGTGGTCAGTGCCGACAGCAAGGGCGCCGTCCTGCGCATCGACGGCGTCGAGCGGCCCTATGCCCTCAGTCGCGAATACAACAGTGCCGCCCCGCCCCCGAGCAGTGCCGGCGCCGCCGCGCCCGCGCCGCGCAAGGCGCAGATGAGCATCGCCCGGAGCAACAACGGGCACTACATGGTGGCTGGCGCCATCAACGGTCACCCCGTGCAGTTCATGGTGGACACCGGTGCCACCAGCGTGGCGATGAACGAGAACCAGGCGCGCATGCTCGGCCTCGACTACCGCGTCGAGGGTAAACCGATGACCGCCAGTACCGCCGGCGGCAACGTGCGTGCCTGGCGGGTGCGCTTTGACCGGGTCAAGATCGGCCCGCTGGAAGTGCTCGGCGTCGAAGGCGCGGTGGTGGAGGGCGATGCCCCGGTGGACGTGCTGCTGGGCATGAGCTTCCTCAACCAGGTGCGCTGGCGCGAGGACCAGGGCGTGCTGCGCCTGGAGTCCAAGTTCTAGGGCTTCCGAGCGGAGCCGACCGGCCAAGCCTTTCGATCCTTATCCCCAACTATTCAGTCTGACGGGCCGGCAGACGCTGCTGATACAATGCCGGCCTTTCGCAAACCCAGGAGAACCGTGGTGTCCGTCGTTTTCGTCGCCGCCTCCCAACTGCCCACGCCCTTTGGCCTGTTCACCATGCACGGCTTCCTAGACGAGGAAAGCGGCAAGGAACACGTCGCCCTGACCATGGGTGATATCGCCGACGGCCAGCCCGTGCTGGGGCGCCTGCACTCCGAGTGCCTGACCGGCGATGCCCTGTTCAGCCTGCGTTGCGACTGCGGCTTCCAGCTTGAGGCCGCCCTGCGCGCCATCGCCGAAGCCGGCCGTGGCGTGCTGCTGTACCTGCGCCAGGAAGGCCGTGGTATCGGCCTGTTGAACAAGATCCGCGCCTACGAGCTGCAGGACGGCGGCGCCGACACCGTCGAGGCCAACGAACGGCTGGGCTTCGGCGCCGACCAGCGTGAGTACGCCTTCTGCCTGCCGATGCTCGAACACCTGGGCATCAGCAGCATCAAGCTGATGACCAACAACCCGCGCAAGGTGAAGGCCCTGGAAGGCTTCGGCATCCGCGTCGCCGAACGCGTGCCGCTGCAGACCGGCCTCAACCCGCACAACAAGAAGTACCTGGCCACCAAGGCCGGCAAGCTCGGCCACATGCTGGGCAGCCTGCACCAGGGCGAAGTCGAGCTATGACCCGCAGCCAGGTTCGCCGTCTGCTGGCACTCGAATGGTGGGCGCATCTGGGCGCCGCCCTGGGCCCGCTGTTCCTGGTCAACCTGCTGTTCGGCTCCGGTGACCCGGTGTTCCCGGCCCTCGAGATGCCCCTGTTCGTCGCCGCGCTGTTCTCCATGTTCATCAGCCTGCCGCTGTTCCGGGGTTACAAGCGCGCACTCATCGCCACCGAAAAGGCACTGGACGGCGACCACGAGCGCGAAGCCTGGATCGAACTGCGCCGGGTGCGCCGCATCGCCCTGCTGGGCGCCGGCCTGCCCGCCTGGGTCGGTGCCGTCGCCGTGTTCGCCGGGCTCAACGCCGTGGCCCTGGTGCTGCTGGCCCTGAGCAGCGCCGTGGTGCTGTCGCTCTACCGCATTCCCCGCCAACTGGCCTGATGCGCTGCCTGCTCGGCCTCCTCCTGCTGGGCCTGGCGCTGCCCGCACTGGCCGATGACGGCGCCCGGCGGGTGGTCAGCCTGGCCCCGTCCCTCAGCGAAATCATGCTCGAACTGCACGCCGAGGATCGCCTGGTGGGCGTGCTCGACGGCGGCGAGCGCCCGGCGGCCCTGACCGCGCTGCCCAGCGTCGGCCACTACGGCCAGGTGCAGCTAGAGCGCGTGGTGGCCCTGGCGCCCGACCTCATCCTGCTCTGGCCTGACAGTGTTGGCGCGCCCATGCAGCGGCGCCTGGAACAGCTCGGCATCCCCTTGTTGGTGATCGAGCCGCGCCGGCTGGAGGAACTGGCGGACGTCTTCGAACAGATCGGCCCCCGGGTCGGTCGTGGCGCCGAAGGCCAGGCCCTGGCCCGGCGCTTCCGCGACGGCCTGGCCGAGCTGCGCCAGCGCTACCACCGCGAGCCGCCGCTGCCGGTGTTCTACCAGGTCTGGGACCACCCGCTGTACACCCTGGGTGGCCGACAGATCGTCAGCGACGCTCTGGCCCTGTGCGGCGCGCGCAACCTGTTCGCCGACCTCGACCTGCCGGCGCCCCAGGTCGGCATCGAGGCCGTACTGCAGCGCCAGCCCCGCGTCATCCTGGTCAGCGAGCCGGCCCATGCCGCCGCCTGGCAGGCTTGGCCGCAATTGCCGGCAGTGGCCGCCGGGCAGGTCTGGGCGGTGCCCGACCGGGGCCTGGAACGCCCCAGTTTCCAGATGCTCGGGGCCACCCGCGCGCTGTGCGAACGCCTGGCTCAGGCACGCTAGCGCTCTCTTGTTAAAACCGCGAAGCCCCACCCGGTTGCGCCCCATCGGCACCTGGCAGTCGCAGGTCGGAGGCACCCTGAACCGGCAGGAATGGCCGGAAGAATGCGGCCCAGAAATCCGTAGGCGGTTGAGGAAGGGCGGCGGCGACAGGAAAGGGGGCGAAGGGCTGTTCCGCCAGAGGTGAATCACCGGCCCGGCTGCGCCACAGCGGCGCAGCCGAGTCCCGGGTTACAGCCCGGCAGCCTTCGAAGGCGCCTGCGGCTCCAGCAAAGCCAGGCGCTGGCGCACGGCGGCTTCGATGCCCGCCTCGTCCAGGCCGCACTCGGCCAGCATCTGCGCCGGCTTGGCGTGTTCCACGTAATAGTCCGGCAGGCCCAGGTGCAGCACCGGCACCTGCAGGTTCTCGTGGGCGAGGAACTCGCTGACCGCAGCACCGGCGCCGCCCATCACGCTGTTCTCTTCAATGGTCACCAGCAGCCCGTGGCTGCCGGCCAGCTCCCGCAGCAGCGCTTCGTCCAGGGGTTTGACGAAGCGCATGTCCACCACCGTGGCGTCCAGGCGCTCGCCCACCTGCAGGGCTTCGGCCAGTTGCACGCCGAAGGCCAGCAGGGCGACGCCGCTGCCACGGCGGCGAACCACTGCCTGGCCGATCGGCACTGGCGCCAGTTCTGGCTCGATGACCGCGTTGGGGCCGCTGCCACGGGGGTAGCGCACCGCCGCCGGGCCCTGGAAGTGGTAACCGGTGGTCAGCAGCAGGCGCAGTTCGTTCTCATCGCTCGGGGTCATCACCAGCATGCCGGGGATGCAGCGCAGGTAGGACAGGTCGAAGCTGCCGGCGTGGGTCGGGCCGTCTTCGCCCACCAGGCCGGCGCGGTCGATGGCGAACAGCACGTCGAGGTTCTGCACCGCCACGTCATGGACCAGTTGGTCATAGGCGCGCTGGAGGAAGGTGGAGTAGATCGCCACCACCGGCTTCACGCCGTCGCAGGCCATGCCGGCCGCCAGGGTCACGGCGTGCTGCTCGGCGATGGCGACGTCGAAATAGCGCTCCGGGAAGCGCTCGGCGAAGGCCACCAGGTCCGAGCCTTCCTTCATCGCCGGGGTGATGCCCACCAGGCGCGGGTCCTGGGCGGCCATGTCGCACAGCCACTGGCCGAAGACGTTGGAGTATTTCGGCCCCGACGGCTTCTTCGGCGCCGCCGGGGCATCCAGCGGCTCCAGCTTGGTGATGGCGTGGTAGCCGATGGGGTCGACCTCGGCCGGGGCGAAGCCCTTGCCCTTCTTGGTCACCACATGGAGGAACTGCGGGCCCTTGAGGTCACGCATGTTGCGCAGGGTGGCCACCAGGGTGGGCAGGTCGTGGCCGTCGATGGGGCCGATGTAGTTCCAGCCCAGTTCCTCGAACAGCGTGCCGGGAACCAGCATGCCCTTGGCGTATTCCTCGGTGCGGCGGGCGATCTCCCAGGCGCCGGGCAGGCGCGAGAGCACCTTCTTGCTGCCCTCGCGCATGCTCGCGTAGGTGCGGCTGGAGAGGATCTTGGCCAGGTAGTTGGACAGCCCGCCGACGTTGTGGGAGATCGACATGTCGTTGTCGTTGAGGATCACCAGCATGTCGGCCTGCACGTCCGAGGCATGGTTAAGCGCCTCGAAGGCCATGCCGGCGGTGAGCGCGCCGTCGCCGATCACGGCGATGGATTTGCGCCCCGAGCCCTGCATGCGGGCGGCGATGGCCATGCCCAGGGCCGCGCTGATGGAGGTGCTGGAGTGGCCGACGCCGAAGGTGTCGTACTCGCTCTCCGAGCGACGCGGGAAGGCGGCGATGCCGTCCTTCTGGCGCAGCGTGCCCATGCGCTCGCGGCGACCGGTGAGGATCTTGTGGGGGTAGGCCTGGTGGCCCACGTCCCAGACCAGCCGGTCGTCGGGCGTGTCGTAGACGTAGTGCAGGGCGATGGTCAGTTCGACCACCCCCAGCCCCGCGCCGAAGTGCCCGCCGGTCCGGCCGACGGTGTAGAGCAGGTACTGGCGCAGTTCGTCGGCCAGGGTTTCCAGCTCGGCCTCGCCCAGCCGACGCAGCGCGTCCGGCGTCTCCGCGCGGTCGAGCAGGGGCGTGAGCGGGCGCTCGCGGGGAATCTCATGGAACGTCGTGGGCATCAGGCTAATCGTTATGGGTGCAAAAAGATGCGGCAGTTTACCTGATGCCGCTTTGCCTGCCCAAGACATGGTGTCGGATGCCCGGCCTCGCCGCGTCGGGCATCCGATGACAGGTCATTTCGGTTTCAGGTCATGGCCCCAGAGCCGGATGAGGTGGGGTGACTCGCTGGAGGCCTCGAAGTGGAAGACCTGGCGCACGCCGACGTTGGCGGGAACGGTCAGCTCGTCCGGGTTGTTGCCGGCGGCAAGTGGGCTGGAGTAGCCGTCCGCATCGATGGCAATCAGGCTGCCGCCGTCCAGCAGGTTGATGATCCGCAGCGGTTTCGCGGTGCGGTTGCGGAACCCCAGGGTGACCGCCAGGCCGCTGCCACGCGGCTCCATCCTGAGCAGCTCGACGCTGCCCACCTGGGTCAGTTGCTCGTAGTCGGCGACCACGGCCGCACCATCGATGCCTTCGGTATTGATCCGGCCTTCGGTGATGCCCTCGGACACGCCACCCAGCAGGTGCTTGCCCGCTGAAATGGCCGAGGAAACCGCCGCCTTGGTCGATTCCTTGAGGGAGTTGCCGGCCGCCGGCTCTTCCGCCAGGCATGGCAGGGCAGCGGTGAGGGGCAGGATCAGCAGGGCCGAGCAGAGGATCGGGTGGCGCACAGGGAGGCTCCTTCTAGTCGTGCAATGACCCGCCGACGCTAGGCGCCTGCCTCCCCGGCAACAAGACCGGCGAAGATGCTTGGGAAATTTCCGCGAGCCGGAACGGCCACCCCGTGCCACTGCCGGCCCAATTCAGCCGCGATCAGGCCCGGCACAGGCGTTTCGCTCCCACTTGGCTCCGTAGCCCGGGCTTCAGCCCGGGGCTTGCTCGATACCTGGGTTGCTTCGCGAGCAGCGCTCATTCCTGCGGCAGGGCCTGTAGGAGCGAGCTCTGCTCGCGAAGGCGGCCTACCAGGTGTCCACGAACGATCGCCTGCCGCCTTCCGGTGCGGAAGAGGGCGCGGTGGCGTTGAGGCCGCGCAGGAGCCAGGCGCGGGTCTGCTCCGGGTCGATGACGGCGTCGATCTCCAGGAAGCTGGCCATGTTGATCGCCGTGCCGTTCTGGTAGGCCTTGTCGACCATCCTGCGGAACAGCCGCTCGCGCTCCCCGGCATCCTCCACGGCCGCCAGCTCTTTGGCGTAGCCCAGGCGCACCGCGCCTTCCAGCCCCATGGCGCCGAACTCGCCGCTGGGCCAGGCGACGGTGAACAGCGGCGAATGGAAGCTGCCGGCGGCCATGGCCTGGGCGCCCAGGCCGTAGCCCTTGCGCAGCACCACGGTGAACACCGGCACCTCCAGTGCGGCGGCGGCGACGAACATGCGCGAGACGTGGCGCACCGTGGCCTGCTTCTCCGACTCCGGGCCGACCATGAAGCCGGGGGTGTCGCACAGCGACAGCAGCGGCAAGCCGAAGGCGTTGCACAACTGCATGAAGCGCGCGGCCTTGTCGCCGGCCTGGGCGTCGATGGCGCCGCCGAGGTGGGCGGGGTTGTTGGCGATCAGCCCGAAGGGGCGTCCCTCGATGCGGATGAAGGCGGTGATCAGCCCCGGTGCGAAGGCGCGGCGCAGTTCCAGCACCGAGTCCGCGTCGGCCAGGGTCTCGATCAGCGCGCGGATGTCGTAGACCCGCAGGCGGTTCTCCGGGATGGCGTGGCGCAGCGCACGCTGGTCGGCGCAGCGCCAGTCCGCCAGGCGGCCCTGGAAGTAGGACAGGTAGCGCTTGGCGGCGGCCACCGCTTCGGCCTCGTCCTCCACCAGGATGTCGATCACCCCATTGGGCGCCTGCACGGCGGTCGGGCCGACCTCTTCGGCGCTGTAGCGACCCAGGCCGCCGCCCTCGATCATCGCCGGGCCGGCCATGCCGATGCTGGCGTTGCGGGTGGCGATGATCACGTCGCAACAGCCCAGCAGGGCCGCGTTGCCGGCGAAGCAGCGACCGGAGACGACGCCCACCAGCGGCACCTGGCCGGAGAGCCGGGCCATGGCGACGAAGGTGTGGCAGTCCAGCCCGGCGACGCCGACGAAGTCCGAGTCCCCCGGCCGACCGCCGCCGCCCTCGGCGAACAGCACCAGGGGCAGGCGCCACTGTTCGGCGAGGCCGAGCATGCGGTCGGTCTTCTTGTGGTTCATCACCCCCTGGGTGCCGGCGAACACCGTGTAGTCGTAGGCGATGGTCATGCAGCGGGCGGCCTCGGCGCCGAAGGCGTCGGCGTTGACCGTGCCGATGCCGGCCACCAGGCCGTCGGCCGGGCTCTGCTCGATCAGCTCCTCCAGGCTGCGGCGCCGGCGCTGGGCGGCCAGGGCGAGGGCGCCGTATTCGATGAAGCTGCCGGCGTCGAGCAGGTCGTCGAGGTTCTCGCGGGTGGTGCGCTGGCCGGTCTTGCGGCGCTTGGCCACCGCCTGGGGGCGGCGTTCGTCGCGGGTGATGGCGTGGCGTTCGAGCACTTCGGCGAGGTCGGCGCGGATGTGCGCCAGGTCCAGGCTTTCCTCGCTGGCCACCGCCTCGCCGTCCACCTCTGCAGGCTCCAGGTAGAGCAGCGGCGCGCCTTCGAACAGGCTGTCGCCGGGCCGCACCGCCAGGGCGCGTACGCGGCCGCTGTGGCTGGCCTTGACCACGAACTCCATCTTCATCGCCTCCAGCACCGCCACCGGCTGCCCCAGGGCCACGCTGTCGCCTTCGGCCACGTCCAGGCTCACCAGCACGCCCTGGCTGGGGGTCAGCAGCGGCAGGCAGCCGGGCGGGGCGTCGATGCCGCTGGCCGATTCGACCTGTGGGGCGGCGCTGCTGACGAACAGGTGCGGGTGGGCGCTGGGCTGGGGCGCCAGCAGCTCGGGCAGGTGGCGTTCGAGGAAGCGGGTGTCCACCGGCGCCACCAGTTCGGGGCGGCGCAGCAGGTTCTGCAGCAGGTGCAGGTTGCTCGCCACGCCCTCCAGGCGGAACTCGCAGAGGGCGCGGTAGGCCCGGCGCAGGGCGGCGGGCAGGTCGTCGGCCTGGACGATCAGCTTGGCCAGCAGCGCGTCGTAGCGCGGGTTGGTGGTGCAGCCGGCGTAGCCGTGGCCGTCCACCCGCAGGCCCGGGCCGCTGGGCGGCTCGTAGGCGCTGATGGTGCCGCCGGCGGGGCGCGTGCTGCCGTCGGCGAGCTGGGTCTCCAGGTTCACCCGCAGCTGCACGGCGACCCCGCGCGTAGCCACCGGCTCGTCCAGGCCGAGGTCCTCCAGGCGGGCGCCAGCCGCCAGGTGCAGCTGGGCCTGGACCAGGTCGACGCCGGTGATGGCCTCGGTGATGGTGTGCTCCACCTGGATGCGCGGGTTGGCCTCCATGAACACGAAGTCGCCCCGGGCCGGGTCCACCAGGAACTCGAAGGTGCCCAGGCCCCGGTAGCCCGTCTCGCCGGCCAGGCGCAGGGCGGCGTCGAGCATCCCCTGGCGCAGGGCCGGAGCGAGATCGACGGCGGGGGCGATCTCCACCAGCTTCTGCTGGCGCCGTTGCAGGCTGCAATCGCGCTCCCACAGGTGGCTGACGCGCTCGCCGTCGCCGAGTACCTGCACCTCGATGTGCCGGGCGCCTTCGATGAGCCGTTCGACATAGAGGTGGTCACGGCCGAAGGCGGCGCGGGCTTCGGACTGGCAGCGGGCGTAGGCCTCGTCCAACTCCTCCGCCCGGTGCACCGGGCGCATGCCGCGCCCGCCGCCGCCGGCCAGGGCCTTGAGCATCAGCGGGCCGTGGCTGGCGAGGAAGGCGTGGGCCTCTTCCAGCGAGGTGGGGCGGTTGGTGCCGGCGGCCAGGGGCACGCCACAGCGCTCGGCCAGGCTGCGGGCGCGGGCCTTGTCGCCGAACAGCTCGAGAGCCTCGGGCGCCGGGCCGACGAAGCGGATGCCGACGGCCTCGCACTGGCGCGCCAGTTCGGCGTTCTCGCTGAGGAAGCCGTAGCCGGGGTGCAGGGCGTCGCAGCCCTCGCGGCGGGCGATGGCCACCAGTTGGGCGATATCCAGGTAGGCCGCCGGGCCCTGGCCGGCGAGGGCCACGGCGCGGTCGGCCTTGCGGGTGTGCAGGGCGGCGTGGTCGTCCTCGGCGTAGACGGCGACGCTGTCGATGCCCAGCTCGGCGGCGGCGCGGGCGATGCGGATGGCGATCTCGCCACGGTTGGCGATCAGCAGGCGTGCGAAGGGTCGGTTCACAGCAAGGGCTCCAGTTCGTTCTTCTTGATCTTCCCGGTGGCGGTCATCGGTATCGCCGGCAGCAGCCGCACCTCCGGTACTTTGTAGACGGCCATGGCGTCCTGGCACCAGGCGACCAGGCTTTCGGGCGTCTCCTCGGCGCCCGGCTTGAGCACGATGAAGGCCACCGGCTGCTGGCCCAGCTCGGCGGAGGCTTGCCGCTTCGCAGGTCCTCGCGTATCAGTAGGCGCCTTCTTCCTGAAAGGACTCGCCATGAACGAGCTGTTGCACAGTCTGGACTGGGTGCTGCCCCTGCGCAGCGACGCACTGACGCCGCTGATGCGCTTCTTCACCCTGCTGGGCTACGAGAAGTTCATCCTCTTCTTCCTGCCGCTGGGCTACTGGGCCTGGCAGCGCACGGTGTTCTTTCGCCTGCTGGTGCTGGTGGCCGTGACCGCGCTGCTCAACGCCTGGCTCAAGGACTACTGGCAGGACCCGCGCCCGGATATCGCCCTGCGCATGGACCACGAGGTGGGCGAGAGCTTCGGCCTGCCCAGCGGCCACGCGCAACTGTCGGTGGTGCTGTGGTTCTGGCTGGCGCTGGAAGTGCGCCGCCTGTGGTTCTGGGCCCTGGCCTGCGTACTGGTGGCGGGCATCCTGTTCAGCCGCCTGTACCTGGGCGCCCACGACATCGAGGACCTGCTCGGCGGCAGCGCCCTGGGCCTGGCGACCCTCGGCCTGTTCGCCCTGGCCAAGCGCTGGCGCTTCTGGCGCGAGGGCCCGGCGCTGGCTCACCTGGCGCTGGTGGTGGCGGTGGCTACGGCCTTCGCGCTCACCTGGCGCGGCGAGCCACCGAGCTACATACCGCTGCTGGCGGGGCTGATGCTGGTGGTGATCATCGGCTACCGGCGGGTGGGTTTCAGTGTGGCGGTGCCGCTGTGGCGGCGGGTGACGGCGGCGGTGCTCGGCGCGCTGGCCTTCATCGGCCTGCAGTGGGGGTTAAAGCACACCGGGCTGGCGCTGCACCTGGAGGGCCCGGCCTGGCAGGCCTTCCGTGGCCTGGCCATCGGCACCTTCGTTGCGGTGCTGGCGCCCTGGGTGCTGGTGCGCCTGGGCCTGCTGGCCCCTGTGCCGGCACGGGACGAGGCGCCGGCCGACGCCCTGCCCCGCGCCGCCTGAGCCTTCAGGCGCTGTGCTCCACCCGCAGCGGGTAGGCCGAGCGCTCGCTCTCGCCCTTCTCCGGCAGCACCGCCAGGAGCGACGCGGCCTTCGCCTCCAGGCGGTACCAGAGCCCGCGCGGGACCACATAGAGCGAGCCCGCCGGCAGGGGCTCGCGCACCAGCCCGATCACCGCCAGCAGGCTGATCGCCACGTCACCTTCCAGCACCTGCAGCAGCGCGTCGCCCTCGGGGTGGCGCTGCCACGGGCCTTCGCCGTCCAGGTGGCCCAACTGCACGCTGGCCGGGCCCGGCTGGAAGGGCGCGACCGGCTTCAGCTCGGCACAGGCCGGCGCGAAGGGATGGGGTTTGGGGATGCCGTCGAGCACGGCCTGGATGGATATCGCTTTCATGGGAGCCTCCCGGCGCTGGCTGTGAGTCCGGGGACGTTAGCAGCCAGAGGGTTCGGAGGTGTCCGTAAATCCTGTGCGTTAAATGCCTATGCCATTCGTGATTTATTTTTGAGCTACCGGAGTTCGCAATGATTGCGGTCACTTTGCTTGCTTTCTGACTGTTATTGC